>CAZVEL010000066.1:0-2239 GCA_964626305.1 uncultured Treponema sp.
TCTCCAATCAGGACGGTATACATAGTGGCTTTCCTGTATCTATCTTGATGAGAATCTCGGTTCCCACACCGGGTTCCGATTCGATGGTAATAACATCCGGATCATCCGGAAAAAAGAAATGAAGCCGCTGAATAACATTCTCGAGCCCCATTACCTTGGTGCCCGAATCATGCTGACGGGACGAGGTCATGAGTGAGGCTACCCGTTCAGGTTTCATACCGCTGCCGTTATCCGAAACGGATAGGAAAAGACTCCCTTCGGAACAATACACCCGTACGACTATTGAGTTTCTTCCTTCCCGTTCCCGGAACGCATGCACCACACAGTTTTCCACCAACGGTTGCAGCACTGAAGCGGGAACCTCATAGGTATCCAGAATATCCTTGGGACAGTCCAGTACAAGATCAAGATTCCGGGGAAAGCGTACCCCGAGAATGTAGAAATACGATTCAAGACCTTCTATTTCATGTCGAAGCGGAACAATAACATTCTTTTCCCGGATATTATGCCGGAAGAGCTTGGAAAGGTGTTCCATGTATGCTCCGGTCCGTTCAGCTCCTTCAACTATGGCAAGCTGAAGGCCGGTATTAAGGGTGTTAAAAAGGAAATGGGGATTCATCTGGGCCTGCAGGGTATACAATTCCATTTTGCGGAGCATATGCTCCATCTTCATGTTACGTACCCGTTCCTGCATATATTCCTGCTCCACATTCCGCTGCCATTTGATTTCCTCAATGTAGGTGTGAATATCCTTTTTCATACGGTTGAAGGCGGATACTACCCGGTCAATCTCATATAACCGGGTCATACCGATATCTTCGATATCAAAGTTGCCGGCCGAAAGAGATTCGGCCATGTTTGAAAGGTTCACCATGGGTCGATTGATTTTCTCCACCGAGTGTATGAGCATGAGCAAAGAGAAGAGGGAAATAAACAAAATGAACAACAGGTTCCAGAACTGGATTTTACCCGATGTATCAATGAACTGTTCGTATTCCGCAAGCTGTTCGGTAAAGCGCGTCCCTGAAATGGTTTCGATCTGGTTGTTGATGTAGGAGTAATGCATCTGCATCTCGTTGTAGAGACTGGTATACCGGGCAATATCCATTCCCCGCTTTTCTTCGATTACCTGATCACCCAGTTCAAGATAGGCATGAACTACCTGATACACCTCCTTCTCGAGAAGGCTCACCGGATCAGCCGGAATAGTATCGTACTCCGGTATCATCTCGCGTATTCGCTGTGAAAGGATCAACAATTCAGAAAGGGCATTCGACGATTTCGTTGAAAGATAGTCAAGAAAGGGTTTCTGGAATTCGTCGAGACGGCCCTGCATATCTTTGAGGTACCGCTGCTGGCCAAAACTGTTGCCAACGATTTCCTGGAGCCGTATTGTTGAAAACAGAATATATGCGGCGGAAAAAAACAAAATGAGCAAAACACCGAGTATACTGATGAGCATTTGCACACGGAAAGAACTGTGCATGGAATGTCTCATTGTCTGCCCCTTCCCCGGCTGTATTTCCATGAATACAGATTATTCGCATGAATAACATCGATACCGGTATCAACCGTTGTTGAAGTGTATCCCGACGTATGTAATTCCGCCAGGGACTGTACCGCCTGAACACCCATAAGATAGGGGTTTACCACCAGCGTTCCCTGGATGATACCCTTTTGAATGAAGTCCAGAATTGCCGGATCCGTTCCAAACCCGACAATCTGGATACGTCCAACCTGATTGAGATCAATGAGTGCCTGGGTTCCGGCGAGCGTGTCGTTCAAATCGGTAAAAACAAGCGTATTTATTTCTGGACGGTTTCGCACAATATTGTACACAATTTTTTCAGCATCCCGCGGATTCAGGTCGGTCCGCTGCCCCAGGATGGGTGTTGAAAGGGCTCCGCCGAGCGCGCTGAGAATACCCATTTCCACGAGCTCCCGTTCTGCAAAAATGGCCGGCGATTTTTCACTGTACACAACCGCGAGATTGAGACTGGTTCGTTCTTCACGGAGCAGAAGCGCTCCTGCCTTTTTGCCAAAATCAAAATTGTTGGTTCCCACAAACGCCCAGGGCTGATCAGCGGGAATATTGTGGTTTACCAGAACAACGGGAATGTCCCGCTCAGACAGGCGGAGGAGCTTGTTGAAAACTATTTCATCGTCAAGATCGGGACATACAACAATCCCGTCCGCACCGGTATGCGCTGCCATATGCAGCGCAACACCGGCCGAATCA
>CAZVEL010000067.1:0-3859 GCA_964626305.1 uncultured Treponema sp.
AAATCCTTGCCGGGATCAGGGCCCTTCCCGCTCCCTCCCGGGAGAAGCTTGTACAGCTCTTGTCCGGGAGCCGTTCTTTTCCGGACGTATATGAACGCATCCTGAATCTGGAGGAACGGTTGCTCATCTACCGCAAGGATAATGAGGCAGGTCGCGAATACGCCCTTAATCCGATTCTTGCCGACGTGCTTGAATGTCATGCAACCATTGATCATCTCATCCGTCCTGACGTAATTACGTCTCCAGTACAGGTTCCGCTTCCGCTATGTGACAACGTACTTGCCGGTCTTTATAGCTTCTTTCTGCATGAACGCCCGGCTGTGCGTAATGACGGCAGCTTGCGCAAGCGGACACTGGATGCGCTTGATACCGCCTTTCCGGATCTTGCGGCACAGGGCGACATTCTGCTCCTTGCCGTGAATGCTCTAAGAAATTTATCCCTGCTCTGTGTACATGACGGGGCCCTTGTTCCTGACCGGGCCCGATGGGAGCTTTTTGCCCGTTGCGACACCGCGTCACGGACCGCTTATTTGTGTGCCGCGGTGTATGGGCGACTTACGCGCGAAGCATTACAGCGAAGCGCGCAGGCGTTCCTTGATCTGGCGGGATTTCTCTCATCCGGCGGTCGGTATACGCTTACCGCGGTTAAACGAGCCACCTACCTCGTAACCGAACGGGGTGGATCCGTCGCCGGGACCCGGAACCGCTTTTCACGAATCCTTCAGGAGAATAACCAGGGTGGCATTGATGCCACCAATGTATCAGCTCCGGATCGTGCAGAAACCGCCCGTATCTTCGCGCTTCTTGCGGAGCAGGACGGGTATCTGGTCCCGAATGAAGCCTTATCCGGAGAGAACAACGGGACCTCCGCCGCGCTGGTTGTTTCGCCGTCATTTGAAGCAGTTCTTATGCCCGGGAGCTCGCTCGCCGAGCTTCTGCCCGTTGTGTCCTGCATGACAATCACCTCTTTACAGACGGTGGGAAACTATGAAATTAACCGCAAATCCTGTACAACTGCATTTGATCAGGGAGAAACTGCGGAGTCCATACTCACCCTTCTTGAGAAACACAGTTCGTCGCCGCTTCCGGGCAACCTCCTTTTTTCCGTACGGGACTGGTTTGCCGGATATACCGCGCTTTCCCTGTATCATGGGTATGTACTCAAAGTTGACGACTCCCGCAGGGTTCTTTTCGAGAAGAACGAAGAACTGTCCAGTCTTGTACGCAAGACGCTTGCCCCGGGAGTATATCTTCTGGACATGGATTCTCCCGAGGATCTGCAGGATGCTGCAACCCGTGCCGGGCTCGACTTTATTCCTTCTGTTGCCATGGGCACCCCCCGCACCGATCCTGCTCCGCTTCCATCGCTCAGGGTTCACGAATCCTCCGTTCAATCTGTTCCGAAGCATACACGACCCGAGGGTACAAACGGAGATGATACGGAACTCAGATCCGTGCTCATTCATGAGCTTGAAAAAATGAAACCAGGAAAGGAGCAAAAGGAAGCTCTTCTTTCACGCATACACCGGAAAATCATTGTCTCTCCGGAACAGCTTGATCCGGATTCAGTTCGCCCTGAAAAGCTGGAAGCCCGAGGAGTGGATTTCCTGGGCAAGGTGCGGATTGCGGAACAGGCCGCCGCATCGGGCTCCCTCCTCGAAATACACACTGATTCCGGGAAGCGGAATCTCCTCGGGAGACCGTTGTCAATGGAAAAAAAACGGGGAGATGTTCTGCTTACGCTTGAACATGAGTCGGACGGGTCAATTGAGACCGTTTCCCTCGGTCGGGCGGTTCTGGTACGACGGATCCGCGGATCAATTTTTTCGGAACCGTCCCAAAACCGTTAGCTTCTCCGGTTTTCATGCTAAACTATGCGGGAAGGGAGGCCGTGATGCAAATCAATAACAGTTTTCAAAAAAACGCGAACATGTCCATGGCGGCCCGGTTATTATGGCGGTCTCCCGGTATAAGCAGAATAGATATTGCGAAAAAACTTGGGGTATACCGTTCTACCATTTCCAACATTATAAATACACTGGTTGAAAACGGTGTCGTTCTGGAAAGCAGAGACAAGACCGGCTCCTCCCTCGGAGGAAGAAAACCGCTCCGACTTGAGTTAAACCCCGATTTTGGTTGTGTCGTTGGCATTGAGATTCAGCCGTCCGGCTACACCGTTGTGGTTACCGACTTTATCGGCGTTGTGCGGTTCAGCCGGTCCGATTCGCTTCCGGAAGGCCCCTTTGAATTACTTCCGGACCGGATTCTGGAAAAGGTGGCGGCAGATATACATTCGGTGGGCCTTTTCCCGCTCGCGGTGTGTATGGGAATGCCGGGAATCATAAATTCCTGTGAAGGAATTGTTGTCCGTTCCGATATCTTCAATGCCAGCAATGTTTCTTTTCCCTGCTGTACAGAGGCCCTTAATGGGGTTCCCTTCTACATTGAAAATGAAGCGAACTGTATTGCCTGGATGGAACTCCTGCGGAAACGCGAACAGGACTGCCGGTCCCTGCTCTGTGTAAATACCGAGTACACCCGGGACGCGTCACGGTTTTCTCAATGCAGCGGTCTTGCCATCGGTATCGGTGTCGCGCTTGATGGTCGGGTGTATGGCGGCAGCCATTCGGCCGCGGGGGAGTTTGTTACGTGTCGCTGGAATGACGGAAAACTTGGGCAGGGTAATTTCAGCGTTCCGGCCGGAGCTCATCGCATTGAACAGCCGGTACTGGCTGGCTGGATACAGGAGCTTTTTGAAAGTCTTGTTCCGGTCGTTTCCATTTTTGATCCCCACGTAATCATTATTCATGGTGAATTTGCCCGGCACCGGGATGAAGTGCAAAACGTGCTGGAGCATGATGTACCCCGTTTTGGCGACATACTGAAACAAACCGGGTGCGAGCTTGTCTTTTCCGACGGAGACCCCCGTTCGGTGGCCATAGGTGCCGCGCACATGTTTTTGATGCGGCTTTTCAGTCTTCCGGTCATGGATGAGAATTCACATAAGTGTCAGAATTGGGATGATGTTTTTATCTGTGCCCGCAGGATTGTTCAGAACACTGATAAATAACGATTCAGAATTTCTTTTTTAATTGCGCGGGAATTGGTTGTCGTATATCATAACTATACCTTTTATTTTCGCTTCAGGAGTTTGTATGCGTGTAATTGTCCGGCAGGATTATGCTACCTGTGCAGAATGGGCGGCAAACCACATCGTTTGGCGTATCAATGAATTTAGCCCGACAGAGGATCGTCCTTTTGTTCTCGGTTTACCGACCGGGTCGAGTCCTCTTGGTGTATATCGTGAGCTTATCCGGTTGCACAAGGCTGGAAAAATTTCATTCAAAAACGTAGTCACGTTCAATATGGACGAATACAAAGGTCTGGACCGGGATCATCCGCAGAGCTATCGCCGGTTCATGATGGATAATTTTTTCTCGCACATTGATATTTCGATGGACAATGTCAATTTTCTCGATGGCATGGCCAAAGATCCAGCAGTCGAGTGCAAGCGGTACGAAGACAAGATCGCGTCGTATGGTAAAATCCATTTGTTTTTTGGTGGCGTCGGCGCAGACGGACATATTGCTTTCAACGAGCCCGGCTCTTCCCTCTCCTCCCGTACCCGCATGAAAAATCTCACTCAGGATACCATAATCATGAATTCCCGCTTTTTCGGCGGGGACCCGGAGCAGGTGCCCACCCAGGCGCTCACCGTTGGTGTTGGTACCATAACGGATGCCCAGGAAGTGATGATCCTCGCATCCGGGTATGCCAAGGCCCGGGCTGTCAGGCACGCCATAGAAGAGGGCGTGAATCATAAATGGTCCATCAGCATTCTGCAGCTCCATCCGAAGGC
>CAZVEL010000068.1:0-6679 GCA_964626305.1 uncultured Treponema sp.
TGTCGTCCGCTGTTACGGTCCAGCCCGCTCCGATCGTGTAATTTGCCATACGGTAATAGGTTTTGCCACCGAATTCTTTTGTAACCGCAGTCGGCGGGAAATTGAAGTCTCCTGCTGCTGCCGTATCGCCCACATACATCCACAGGGCGGTTATTCTCTGGTCGTCGTACGCGGTACCACGGATACTGATCTGGCCCGATACCTTGGGGTCGGTGTCGAAGAGTCCGGTACCCTGATCGAATATGAGTGCGGGAAGATCATCTTCCAGCTCGATATGACCGTTCTCGGGGCTGTTCTGGTAGAGTGAGTTATCCTCCGCATTGTTCCAGAAGAATGGCGAGACAACCGTCACCGGAGCCACGTCATCATCTACATCAACAGTGAGCGTTACCGTAAGCTCGGCCATGAAGTCCGTGCTCGCGCCCAGGGCGTAGGTTTCGGTGGAATCCCAGATGCTGAAGGCGAAATCCCGAAGACCTTCACCCATTGCTTCAAGCTGGGCAAGCGTTACCGTTATGGTATTTGTTACCGCAGGGCCTTGATCAACACCTCCGGTTCCAAGATTACCGGCAACAAGAGCATGCACTGTTGTGGAGTCAACATCAAGTTGATACTGCAGGTCCCCGTTTCCACCAACCACGTCGATTACTACTTCCATGAAGTCTTTGGCAATAAAGGGATTTCCCGAATCGGTCGCATCCACCGTTGCGGTCTTTTGTTCAAGACCAGCAACAAGGGTGCTGTATGGCGGATTCCATTCATTGAGCGTTGCGGGGTCTCCAGTACCGTCGGTAATGGTTCCGCTTCCATCCAGATCCGTCGCGAGCGCAACCTGCGCGAGCAGCGGCGGGTTATTTTCTACACGGGTGACGATGTCTGCATGCTGCGCGGAATTTCCGGCCTGATCGAAGGCAACATAGCGGATATTCATCTGCCCGTCAGGAAGATTTGCCGAGTCTATGGAACAGCTCCAGTAATAGGTACCGCCTGATCGGGTAACGGATTCGATAATGCCGTCTCCGTCCTGGTCAGTAACCTCAGTGGTAAGCAGGTCCACCGCTATAGCGTAGACCAGTTCAAAACTGGTTTCCGTTTCGTCCACATCACCTTCCCAGGTAATCGTGTCGCCGGTTACGTCCGTAATAAGGTAGTACAATCCACCAATACGGAGATAATAGCCTTTTCGTGCGTACTGATCGCTGCTGATTCCGGTAAGTATAAGAGATGTAGTATCGGGACGTGTTGCGCCGGTGTATTCCCTCAGCGGCAGCCCTTCAGCGGATTCGGTGAGGGACGGCCATTCGGTGTAATCATTTGCGTACAGCGGATTATAGACCCGGCCTCCATCGAGAGTGATGCTCTCGGGCCGGTGGAGCACCACCATGACCCGGTCAAAGCCGCTTTCCTCTTCCTCAACAGTTGAACTGAGTTCGTAGCTTCCATTCGAGTTTTGTATGGGGGTAACACCGCCATACGGAGCAGATACAACCGGCGCCACATTGTCATAGTTGATACGGATCTCCCGGCTCGACGTCATGGGAGGATCACTCAGATCGGTTGCCGAAATAGTGAAGGAATGACTCGTCCGAGTATCGGGGAAGGCTGTTTTAGTTTCCACCGGAATGGTCATTTCATAGCCTGGCAGGAACGTTCCCGTTTCTGCAGGATATTCAATGGAAGCGGCAGTAAACCAGCCGGGGGTAGAAAGATCGCCAACGACAAGACTGGCAGAGGCGCCCGGAGTATCCCCGACCTCAATCTCAGCAATATCACTTTCGTCCATGATAGATCCGGTAAGGGTCCAGTCTCCGCTCAGCCACATATCCGGTTCGTAGGGCCGCGTGCGTCCACCCTGCTCAAAAACGAGAGAATCAAATTTGGGGACGCCTTCATCAACTTCGAAGTAATGGGGATCGGTCCAGGCTCCGTACAGTTCGTTGTTGTCACGTGCGCGTACCCGGAACATGATGAGCCGGCGTGTGCCTGAAGCAGGATTGAACTCACCCTCCGAGTTGATGGTCTGTGTCCAGTTACGGCTGCCGCTCACGAGTTTTCCGAGGCCTCCGTTGTACCAGTCAACCCCATTGTCATCAATGTCCGCAGCGGTAAAATCGCCGTCACCATCCACATCTATCTGCATGTACACTTCGTTAACATCCACATTGTCCACGGCATAGCCGCTCATACGGATGGTTCCGCCCACAATCGGATTCGGCTGAGTAATATCGATATCAGGGTCAGGATAGGTAACAAAGGCTGTCGGCTTGTCTCCCGACGGATCCACCTTGATCCGGTAATCCCACATGGGAGTGAGGTATTCGTTTCCAGCTTCGTCAAAGGCGCGGATAATTACCGGCAGATACCAGATATTCTCCGCAGCGGATTCGGCACACGAACTGACGCCGAGAGACTCATCGCCTTCACTGGTTATGGTGAGTATCGTGCCGGCAGGTGTTTCAGATAGCTGGAAAGTATCGGGCGTCCCATTGCGTACATAGTACACGGTGCTGTGTGCAAGTCCGCCGGGGATTTCATCCGCGCCTATCCAGACCGGAGTTCCTTCAGCATAGCCGTGGCCGGTAACCGTAAGAGTATCTGCTGCGACGGAAACAGCTTCTACGGGTTTCCGCGCATGGTTTTCAATACGCACAGCGCCACCGCCTGCCGCAAAGTCCATTATGGACCATGAGGCACCGCTTCTTTCAGCCGTTTTCCATTCTTGCTGGCTCTCGTAGTCATATCCGATCTTGTACTCGATTGTATCCAGCCCCGAACCGTCATCTGAAGCAAGACCGCTAATAGCAAGATTTCCGAACACCTGGTCAAATTCATGTTCAGGATAGGTATACTGAATATCCGGCTCCTGGTTGTCGACAAGGATGGTTTTTGATGCATAGCTTTTAAGGCCGGAATTGTCGGTAACAGTAATATTGATGGTAAGGGATCCGTCTGCTACATCGCTTATGTCAAACACTCCGGAACGGAGCACCGTGTACTCTGTTATCTCCGTTGTTGAGTCAACATCACCGTCATCCAGAATCTGCGAGGGAGGTGTTGCACCTGGTACTTCAACTTCAATAGTCGCAATTCCATTGTCATCGTCCGCGCCAAGCCATAATCTGAACTGAGCTGAGCTACCGCCAAACGCCATGTTGGAAGTGAGTGGTATCGCGTCGGCAAAGAGATCTCCTCCCGTACGGTTCACATGCACAGTCTGCATGATTTCCGGAATCAATGTATCAACGCGATACGTACGTTCGGTGTAGGCATATTCTCCCGTGCCACCGGATCCCCATTCGAATTTCGGCGGCAGAACACCGCCGGTTTCAAAGACCGTGTCCTCTGCGTCTGTAATCCTGAACCGCAGTTTTTTTTCTCCATCACTTCCATACGATTCATACGTATAGCTGATTCCGCTCATTGTTTGCGGTACCCATTCCCACACACCGGGAGAGGTTTCCTGCCAGATCTCGACCGAGGTTACCTCACCGTCATCATCTTCAATAGTACCAATGACGTTTTTTGTCATCTGGAGTGTTGTCGGATATCCGGCATCACCATCATCAAAGATGACATTACTGCTTTTGATCCTCGGACGGTCCGATTCCTGGTCAACGGTATAGGTATAATCAAGAGTCGCGGTGTTGCCCGCTTCATCACTTGCCACCGCGCGGATGCTCGCATCTCCGCTGCCACCAGCAGATTCCCATTCGTCAGTATTAAAGTCGTAGCTCCAGTTATACGCATCACCACCGATAAAGCTCGCGGTTGCCGTCCCCGGGATAAGTCCGGTTACGGGATCTTCTATAAAGAGATCCACCTGTTCGAGCATTTGTCCGTCACTCGCCGTACCACGAATTTCGGTCAGCTTGTTGATTGTCGCAGTATCAGAAGGACTGGTTATGGCAATGGTCGGATCAGTCGTGTCCACAATAATGGAGAAGGTCGCCGTTGAAATATTCCCCGCCGCATCGGTTGCCGTAGTGGTAACCACATAGGAGGATCCTGACGCAAGGCCGAGCCCGGCAAGCGTTGCCGAAGGAACAGAGATTTGCCAGTTATCTCCGCTGGTATTGGTTGCGGTCTGATCAACAGCGTCTATGGCCGTACCGCCGATGCTTGTTACGAGCACCGCAGAAATACCGCTCGGTCCGTTGTCGGTTGCTGTGTAAGTTGCCATAACGGAAGATTCGAGATTTGTCCGACGTGGTGCATCCGGAGTAAGAACCTGAAGAGAGGGGGCGTCAAGGTCAACATCGAAGGTATACGTCATGCTCGTTACCGCGTTTCCTGCCTTGTCGTATGCGGTAATGGTGAGATCTTGCCCGGTTCCGTTTTCAAGAGGGATATTTCCGCTCCAGTTGGGATAGGCAAGGGAGAGCGCCTGTGCCGTGCCGCCATTCAGACGGTATTCAATCCGGTCCATGCCCGATCCGGTTTCGGTAACCGTTCCGGATATCGGCAGTGTCGGGGTATTCTTCCATCCGGTCAGGGTATCCTCGACCGCAGGAGGGATCTCCAGCGTCGGGGCTTCCGTGTCGATACGTACAGTCCTTGTTATATCCCGCGTCTTTCCGGCAATATCGGTCGCGGTAATGACAAAGTCATACTCACCGTCTGCTGTGCCGTCAAAGGGTATCTGATCAAGCGGACTTGCCGGATTTCTCGGCAGATCCGAAAGCGTCCACACATCCCCATTTGCCGCAGGATCGGGACTTATGTTTCCGCTGATCTCTACGACGGAGCCGCCGTTGTAGCTTTGGGTTATGGTAACCGGCACCGTTTCATCAAGCGCGTTTGAATCAGTCACCGTTCCGGTCAGATCGAAGCCGGTGTTGGTATCCGCAAGAGGAGTATTGACGCCGGTTAGCTGCGGCAGTTCGGTATCCACACCAAAAGTGCGCTGTAATGCCGCAGTGGTATTCGAGTTCGTATCCATTGCGGAAACCCATACGCCATGAGATCCTTCCTCAAGTCCGGCGAGCGCAATTTCCCACGATCCGAGCGAGCCGCCGGCAACGAGCCAGCCTTCATCGGTCCAGTCCGCGTCCGCGACCGGTTCGGCCGGGAGAGCCGGAGCCGTGGACTCGGTCGAGTAATACACGCCACCGACTGCAGTCAGGTCGGTCGCAAGACCGGTAACGGTACTATCTCCGCTATTTTGCCAGCTGCCCTCGGCCGGCGCGGTAATGCTGATATCCGGACCGATTGTGTCAAAGCGTATCCGCCGTACTATCGTGTGATCTTTCCCAACAAGATCGGTAACGGTTATCTGGTACTCGTAGGTACCATTGACCGTGGACGGATCTCCGATTGTTCCCGCGGTGTTTCCGCGCGGAAGGTTTTCGAGCATCCATTCATATCCTGTTCCATCCGGCGTGAGAGCCGGACCGTTTGCAGTTACTTCAATCGGCGTTCCGCCGTCAAGACTCTGGGTAATTGAAACCGAGGCAATGCCATGGCTATCGGTCGCAGAACCAAGAAGGTCAAAACTTTCACGACGGTTTACTATCGCAGCCACGCCGACTTCCGTTTCGGTTACAAAAGGATTGGAAAGATCGACATCGAATTCTTCACTTACGGCTGTTGCAGTCCGGTTGCCCGAGGAATCTTCCGCGAGCACATGGAGGTAGTAGCCGGTATTTTCCGCGAGATCCGCAGGGAAGTCTCGGGTAAAACTCCAGGTCCCGCTCGTGGCAATTTCGGTATAGCCGGCGGTTGCGGGATCAGTACCCGCCGCCGGTGCGGTGGCATTCTGCGTGATCTGATACCAGATCTTCGCGACACCAACACCAGCATCAGAGGCGTTTCCTCGGAATGTGTACGTTGTACCGGAAAGAGCGCTTACGCCCGTCGCGCCATCGGGTGCTGTTATGAGGTTTTCATCCGGCGCTGTCGTGTCTATCGTCACCTGCACCATTGCGATGGTACTCAGCTTGCCGGCTGCGTCTACCGCATGTATCTCATACTTGTACACACCGTCCGCAGCAAGTGTCGCGCCCATGTTCCCCGGTTCACGGGGAAGACCGGTTACTTCCCAGGTATAATCAGGACCGGATCCGCTGACTGAAATGCCGTCGGGGACCAGCTCATCGGGATCAGGATCTTCTCCCACCTGGGTTACCACTATTTCATCAATGCCGTGCGTATCGTGTGCCGTTCCGGTAAGGGAGAAAGAACCAGCAGCAAACTGTTCTGCACCGTCGCTAATGGAAAGTGTAGGATTCGCGCGGTCAAAAACAAACTCGCGGGTTACAACGACACTCTCGTTGCCGGCGTTATCTTCGGCAATCACCTGGAGGGTTTTAGTGCCTTCACTTTCAGTATCTTCAAAAACCTGCTGCACATTCCAGTCACTTCCACCAAAGACGGTCAAGTCCCAAGTAGAGCCGTCGAGGGAATAGCGTACTTCCTTTATCATGCTTGATGGATTTCCATCGACAGCACTGCCGCCAAATGTGGTATTCGTTCCCACTACATTGCCAGCAGCGGGAGCGTCTGGCGGAGAGGTTACGGTAACGGCAGGGGCAAAGGAATCGAGGCGCACGGTTACCAGTTCCACCGTGCTCTGCCCGGCCTGATCAAACACGGTTATTTCATACTCGTACAACCCGTCGTTGTTGTTCGCGACAACACCAAAATCAACCTGTCCGTCGATGCCGCCAGCCGATGGAACACG
>CAZVEL010000069.1:0-1572 GCA_964626305.1 uncultured Treponema sp.
ACGAGGAGGCTGACGGTGAGTATAAAGCACACCACAAGGATTATCAGAACTCCGGAGAGTCTCCCGAAGCGTGATTCGGGTACAAACGGCAACGAACCCGGACGGTTGTACCCAAAGGCATAATAAGCATCCAGTACAATCAGGAAGAGTAGTAAAAAGGCCAGAAACAGTAAAAGAAATCTATAGATCTTTTCCACGGTATTGACCTGTTATTGCGGTATTGATAGTCATTACCCGTAAGTATAACGACTGACGGGTCGTTTATGCAAATCAGTTTTTTTTGCCGGTCAATTCCGCAGCCTTGTCGCGGACGGCAGTGAACACCGCTTCCGGGCCGTTTCCAGCCGTATCCCTGATCAAATTGACAAACACGGATCCCGCAACTACTGCATGAACATGGGGGGCAAGAAGAGCAACTTGTTCACCAGAGCGAATACCGAACCCTCCAAGCACCGCAGAGCCGGAGGCCCCCACTTCCTCAATGAACGAGATCGTTCGCTCGTCTATGGACGTTTCCTGTCCGGTTATCCCGGAACGGAGCGCCGCGTAGATGAAGGGATAGTGTTTGTCCACCAGGGATTTCAGCCGGGTTTTATCCATGGAGGGGGCGGCAACCGGGACACAGGACAGCCCGTTCTTTCCACAGGCAAGAGACAACCCTTCATCGCCGTCAAAAGGAAGATCCGGAATAATGAGCCCGTGCACACCCGCTTCCGCGGATCGGCGGACAAACGCGTCAATACCACTGCTCCAGGCCAGATTCGCGTAGGTCATGACAAAGACCGGAATACCGGGATAGGTGCGGCACAGCTTTTCAACAAAAGCGAATGCATCCGATACCCGGTATCCCCGGGAAAGTACTTCGGAGGAAGCCGTCTGAATGGCCGGACCGTCCGCACCGGGATCGCTGAATGGAATTTGCACTTCAAAATATGTTACACCGCCTTCCGCCAGGCCCTGTGCCGCAGCGAACGCTGTTTCATCGGTCGGATATCCCGCCACAAGATGCGCCATTACGTTCATTTTTCTCCTCCAGCCTCGTGGATATCGCGCCCGGCATCCAGACGTTCAAGCTCGGCAGCAAGAAATTTCCGCCATTCCTCCGGTCGAAACGCCGGAGAGGTGATAAACAGGTCCTTGTCTCCCCGGCCGGACATGTTCACCACGACCGCTTTCCCCCGGGGGAGACGCTTCGCGATGCGCATCGCCGCGGCACCGGCGTGAGCGCTTTCCAGCGCGAACAGAACACCCTCATTCCGCGCAAAAAAGGAGAGCGCTTCAAGCGCTTCCTTGTCTTCCACAGACGTATACTCGATACGCCCCTGTTCGCCAAGCGCTGCAAGCTCGGGGCCGATACCGGGATAGTCAAGTCCGGCGGAGATGGAACGGGTCTCGGCGACCTGGCCGTCCACGTCCATGAGAAATCTGCTTTTATACCCATGAATGATTCCATCCCGGGCTGCACTTCCCGTCATCCGGACGGCGTTTTCTCCCTCTCCAGGACCGATCCCGCCGGCTTCGGCGCCAATGAGCCGTGGTTCACACTGATCAATAAACGGGGAGAAAAAGCCA
>CAZVEL010000070.1:0-3543 GCA_964626305.1 uncultured Treponema sp.
TCCCCGGCTTGCGTTCGGATATATCGACCGTTTCAAGCCAACTGTCCAGATTTTCCGCTGGTGTATCAATCGTATCCTTGCTGCCGAGCGTAAAACCCGAAACAATAGTTGCCAGAGAGAACACACAAATAAATAAGACGTTTTTCATACTTTGTACTCCACGAGAGACCTTCTCCATTTTCTCCATTATCGACACGTTTCTTGCATCTGGCAAGGGTAAAACCGGGATTTTGGATGTTTTGGATTAAGAAAGTCGCGTTTCGTAGTATTTTGCAACCGGATCTTCGGGAAAAACCCGTAAAACACGGGTCAAAAAAACCCGTGCTTCGTCATGTTGTCCGGAAAACCAGGAAAAAACGGCATGCTCAAGATCATCCTGTGTTTTCCACTTGAGTTCACGAATATCGTCAGGTTCCGTAGAATACACTTCAAATAAAAAAGACACCCGGTCACCGATTTCAACCTGATCAACCGGACGGGCAAGCCAGCGGGAGGGATCGGAAAGTGCAGAATAGACAGCCTCACTGACAAGGATTTTTGAATGAAAAAGTTTGGTTGTCGATTCAAAGTGGGCGGCCCCCTTCACGCAGCTGGAAATGACCGTACCGTCCATCCGGTGAACGACCCCAACTGCACCAAGTGCCAACTGCCCATTATCTATCCCGATGCCTACCGTGAGATACGGTTTTTCCGGGGAAAGGGTATTACGCTGTGCAATCGCCGTCTGAATTTGCACCCCGGCATGAAGGGCCGCATCCGCACCGGAAGGAAATAATGCGGTAAATCCGTCTCCCTCATACTTTGCGATAAAACCACCGTTCCCGCGAATAATCGGCGCAACCAGTTCAAGATACTCATTGAGGAAAGAGAAGACCTCCGCCGGCGTCATGGTCTCGGCGATGGTGGTAAAAGAGCGGATATCAGCGGAAAGCACGGCCATTTCAACATCCACACAATCACCGGGAAGCACCTCGGATATAGAAGCCTTGTGCAAGAACGACAGAAACTCAGCCGGCACAAAACGCCTGAGCGAACGATTCGTAGCCTGCAACTGCGCTGAAAGGTTCCGCGTTTTCCGGAACGATGTCGAATACTGTTCGATCACCATGACAGCGATACAAAAAAGACACAAGGCCATACCAATTGGCGTAAGACTGATACCGGAAAGAAGCCACATGGCAACAAGAATGTCATAGATAAACGTTATGATTGCGAAGGAGAAGCCGGCAGCGAGCCACAGGGCGCTCTCCTCCCGGCCAATAACCGCGCGGATAATAATAGACAACCCGTAAACGACCGTGGCGAGGCCGAAAACCTGCATAGAAGGAAGAATAAATGCAGGAACCACCACCGGCAAGAAGGTAATAATTGCCAAAAATCCCGCATGGGGAATGATGAAAAAAACCTGAAAAAAGCGGCTCAGCAGCCCGGGGTACATTGCTTTGAGAAATCCGATAAAAAAGATCATCGCGAGTGGGAAGGTCACATATCCCAGCCGAAAAAATGCATCCCAGGAAAGACTCGGAAACAAATCGAGCAAAACAAAACTGTCGTAACACAGGGTTCTGAAGGCCACAATGGCGCAAATGGACGCAAACCAGCTGAAATGAACATCCTGCCGACGGGAAAAAAACAACGCCCAGAAAAAAAGCGCCATGACACCAAGAATGGCAAAAATGAAGATTTCCGTCATTTTACGGCTGTCCTGCATTCTGAACATAGTGCCGGCTTCACCGAGAAATAGAGACGCGTTGCTCCCCCCGTACCGGTCATGATGATTCGAAATCTGTACCGCGATATCCGCGGAGCCGCTTTCGTCAGGAATAAAATAGGCAAGAACCGAATCCCATCCGGGAATTTCAGTTTCCCTGGTGGTGCCCGGAACCCCGATGGAAACAGCTTCCTCTCCATTTATTAGAATGCGGCAGGCGGAAATGGTCTGCCCAAGGCTGAACGCATAGTACAAATCCGGGTTCAGCCCCGTTACCCGCAACACATAGGTTCCCCAGCCGAAGTGATCATTGATGCCCGCGGACCGCCAGCTTCCGGGAAAAGGCCCCCATTGCGGGTCAGTATACGAACGCTCGGAAACAAAATCCTTCCAGACAAATTCCCATTCCCCTTTTAACTGATTTATTCCACGCTGATTTTCCGAAAGATCAACAAACCCGTTGGATACGAGACGCTTGGAAGTAGTCTTGCGGCTATACAAGGGATTTGACTGCAAGAATATGATCATTATGGAAATAAGCAGGAGAAACGGTAAAAGCGCAATAGCCAGCTTGAACCGTTTAGTGAGCCTGATCATCTGCGTACCTCAAACAGTTTCATGGTTTGGGATCGGCCCCTGAGTTTTACTTCGCCCAGAGGAGTCACCGTAACACATTTTTCAGCAGGATTTTCAAGCCCGACCATTATGGTTTCACTCAACAACACAAAATGATTCTTTTCCAGCGCATACTTTTGAATACGGCTTGCGATGTTTACCACATCGGAGATAACCGTGCTGTCCATACGTTCATTTTCACCAATTGTTCCGAGCATGAGCGGCCCGCGATGAATTCCCGCGGCAAAAACAATCTCCGGTTGACTCTCTGCCTTTTTCTCCCGGTTGATCTGCCCCACCTCATCGAAAAGATCAAGAGCACAGGTTGCCGCGGCACAGGGATCGTCCGGGAAAAGAATCAGCAACCCTTCGGACAAGTACTTGTCTATGAAACCACCATGTTTTTCAATAACCGGATTCAATCGCTGAATGGTATCATTGAAAAACTCGAGCATGGTAACGCGTGCGGAAGCAACATGCAACGGAAAATACATTCCGAGATGAACGAACATGACACACATGTTCCGGGAAGCACTGTCCCCAAGACAAACCTCGTTAATTGACTGCCGGCCCAAATACCGTAAAAATTCATTCGGAACGAACCGCTCCAGAGACATGTTGATAAGAGCAGTTTCACGAGTAGCATCCTCCAGCGCCGTTAACGCACGGCTGAAATCCGCTACAATAATGATCGCCATGGCAGCAATTATACCGAGAATACCGTAATGCGACAAAAAGACACCATCAAGAACCCGGTTTGAGATAAGAATATCCCGGACAACCGAGAAAAAAAAGAAAAAGAAACCGGCAAGAAACAAACGAGCACCCTGAAGACCGTCCAGTGCGGAGCGGGAAATAATAAACAGAAGAACAAGCGCGGAGATAATCGCGAATAGCTGAAAAGGAAAAAGAATCGCAGTGAAAAAGGAAACAGGAGATACAAGAACAAAAAGACTGTACAGGAGAGAAACCGATACAACGCCACGAATAAGCCAGACCCGTGAATATTGGGGATACTGCGAACGAATAAAGCCGGCAAACCCGGCAAGAGCAAGAGAAAAAGTAAGATACCCCAGTCGAAACATCAGCCCGGCAGGAAGACCGGGAATAATATCCTGAGGGCACCTCTAAAAACTAGAGGAATTTTCCAAAATTTGTAATTGTGATATTCTCTATCCGGGAGGACGAGAAATGGCGCAGCAAAAAGGATTTTTTGA
>CAZVEL010000071.1:0-2356 GCA_964626305.1 uncultured Treponema sp.
TGGGTATTATACCATAGGGAAAAGTAAAAAAAAAGACCGTAAACACCGGGTTTACGATCCTTCCAACCGGTGTCTTGCACCGGAACACGCACATAGTCGTCATACTGAAACGGCAGAATTTGCCGATATACACAAAAAGTCCGGCCCGGGCCGTATATACTACAAGTAACGGAAGCCCGGAGCGGAATTATTTCTTTTTGTGCCGGTTTCTTCTAAGTTTCTTCTTACGCTTGTGCGTAGCGATTTTCTGTCTTTTTCTTTTTCTTCCGCAGGGCACGTCGGCACTCCTTTTCGATTTTGTCCTGCCAGTATGCACGTTATGGGAAATACAGTCAAGTGCTCAGAGTATGCTGCTGATATTGTTGGAAAAAATTGTCACAGATTGTTTCAACACGACACCCGTCATCGGCGTGCACCCGGATGATCCCGGGAATGGAATTGACAAAGGTTTCCTGGCGCTTGGCATATCGTTTGGTTGCATGACATACAAGCGGCATAACCTTTTCCGGGCAGCTTCCCGGTGGATCAAAACTGAAAAACTCCCGGTATCCAATCGCCTGCATTCCAGGATCTTCCTTACGGTATCCCCGGGAGAACAGTGAACGGAATTCTTCGGCAAGTCCGTCTCGGAACATGGCGGCAACACGCTGTTCAATGCGACGGTACAGTTCCTCCCGGTCACGGTATAGTACCAGAATCTGGAAATGGTATCCGCTTCTGAATTGTTGCGAAACAGCAAAGGAGCTCAACGGTCGGCCGGAAAGGGCAAACACTTCAAGCGCACGGATAATGCGGTATTCATCGTGAACATGAATACGGGCGGCACTCACCGGATCAGCGGCCCGAAGCTCCTCCATAAGGGCGGCCGCCCCTTCGTCAACCATCCTGTTCCTGAGTTTTTCACGCATTTCCGGCTCGGACGGCGGAGTATCCGGCATCCCGAGCAGAAAATTCCGGATATAAAACCCCGTACCGCCAAGCATGACGGGAAACTTCCCCCGGGAATGGATATCCATGCAGACAGCATCGGCCGATGTGACAAATTCACCGGCACCGAACTGTTCATCGGGATTCTTACTGTTTACAAGATGATGGGGTAGTTCTGACAGAAACGAGGGGTCGGGCTTCGCGGTGCCAATATCCATGCCGCGATACACCTGCATGGAATCTGCACTCACTATTTCGGCCATCCCGGCAAAAGGACCCCGGGGGCCAAAGAGTCTTCCTGCTACGGCTGTTTTGCCGACCGCGGTAGGACCGAAGAGTACGAGAACCGGAACAGGGCCATTCATGGAGAACGGACGTTAGTCCTCTTCGATCTGGTATTCTACGGTTTTGGTAAAAACCTGGCGTGCTGCAAGAGAAACAACCTTGCCGTCATTCTCGTCTATCGCGGTATCCCGTGTCATGGAAAGCTGATACGCACGGCGAATTGAAGCACAGGTTATTTCGTACACGTTGCCGGTATATTCTACAAGCTGTTCTAATGGAAATATCATATTCGTACTATATGCCTTTTTTTTGTTTTATTCAATAGACATCCTGCCCGTGCTTGCCCATACTGGTCATATTGAATACATTACCAGTATCAATACGGAGGTTTTATGACTATGACTGATGGAAACGGACGGGGAACTCCCCCATTCCGGCTTTCCCCGTCCATGATACGGCTCATTGCCGCAGCGGTGTTACTGTTCTTTATTGCCGTCACGGGTTTTTTTATTGTTGATCAGACCGAAGACGCGGTCGTTACCCGTTTCGGAAAGTATCTCAAAACGGTGGGCCCCGGTCTCCATTTCAAGATTCCGCTCTGGATTGACCGGAGCTATGCGGTTCCGACAAAACCGGTTCAAACCGAACAATTCGGTTTCAGAACCATCAGGCCCGGTGCCACAAACAAGTATCAGAACAACCTGACCCGTGAGTCAACCATGCTGACCGGAGATTTGAACATTGTCGATGTGGAATGGATTATCCAGTACCGGATAACCGATCCGAGAGCCTGGCTGTTCAATGTGCATAAAGAAGTCCGCAAATCCACCATACGCGATGTTTCCCAGGCGGTAATCAATACGCTCGTGGGAGACCGGGCAATACTGGATGTTATGGGACCCGAGCGTACTTCTATTGAGACAAACGCACTTGTCATGATGAACGAACAGCTCAATGAGTTCGGTCTCGGAGTAAACATAATCAATGTTGAACTCCAGAACATCGTGCCACCCGCCGGTGTCCAGGCGGCATTCGAGGATGTCAACAAAGCCATCCAGGACATGAACCGCTTTATCAACGAAGGCAAGGAAGCCTATAACCGTGAAATCCCCCGGGCTTCCGGTGAGGCTGAACAGATGGTCCA
>CAZVEL010000072.1:0-1948 GCA_964626305.1 uncultured Treponema sp.
TGATAACGCAGGGCCACTGGCCTCCCAACGCCTTAATATAAATCTGGGACGGAATAAGACGGGTAGTTTTTATAACTTCCTTGGTGAAGGTGACATCTATATTCTGATACAGCTCGTGATAACGGGTAAGCTGCTGACTTGTGGCGTATCCCATATATAATTCAATAATAGATGCCTTTATTTAAAAGGTCAATGCTACCGAAATTGTTGAAAAAAAAACCGGCCTGTTCGGCCGGGTTTTTTTGGAGGGACTTCCAGATACTACACGTGTATTCAGAATAGTCCCTTTAGTACGATTTTGCTTCACGGTTCTTCCGGGTCTTCTTCATGAGTTTCCGGCGGAGCGCTTTATTCTTCCGGTTAAGGATGGTGGAAGGTTTCTCGTAGTACTCGCGTTTTTTCCATTCGCGAATAATTCCCTCTTTTTCAACCATGCGTTTGAACCGCTTGATAGCTTTCTCGAGGTTTTCTGAGTCGTCTACGACAATATGAGCCACTGGTAATCACCCCCTTCCGGTATAACCGTCGGTATCCGGTTACTATGACAAAAAAACGTGGTAAGGTCAACACTCAGAACAGTACCCGTCCTACAAACCAGTCGGGATCAACTGCTTCACCGTTTACCCGGAACTCCCAATGGAGGTGCGGGCCGGTTGAAAGGCCGGTGCATCCGGACTTTCCGATAAGAGTACCCGCTCTGACGAGCTCACCTTCTGCGGTGTCCAGACGGTCAAGGTGATAGTAGAGACTGTATACTCCGGGTAAATGCTCGATTACAACCGTCCAGCCCGTGGTAATGCGTGATTCCGCCAGAACAACGCGACCGTCTCCGGACGCGAAAACCGGGGTCCCTGTCGGAATACCGAAATCAATGCCGTAATGAATGTTGCGCTGTTTTTTCCCGTTCGAATAGTGGTAGATCCTCCGGTCACCGAAATAGGACGTTCGCCGGGTGGCGTTAACCGGCAAAATATACGGACCGGGGAAAATCGGTGCGTCTGCTGAGACGGCCTTGAGAATTTTCGTCAGTTTCTGTATTTGTTCCATTCGCTTTTTACTGGTATCTGTTTTTATGGCGGTGTTCTGTTCTCCCAAGGGGATAGTCTCGGAAATGAACTCCCGGTTTTCCACCCTGATGTCCTGTGAAATGACCGTTCCGTCACTATGGATATCCAGCCGGTAGGCACCACTTTCCGTATGCGTGTTGAGGGGCAGGAGCGCGATTGCCTTGTAGCCGGATTTCTTGCTTCCGTCCAGCGGGAACGCGCGGGAACGAAGCAGGATTTCCTCCTCGGCGGTGTAGAGCATTGCGGTGATTTCCTCACTTTTCCGGGGTACGGTTACAACGATTGAAATCGTTTCTCCGGGGCGTACGGATTCGGGTGCGGTTACCGAAAAAACGGACGGGGCCTCGGTATCCTTTTTCCCCCGGGCGGTTGCGGTAACACCGGTTGCGAGGAGCGCCACTGCGAGAATGATGCAGATATGTTGCCGTATTCTTCGCATGGGCCTCAGGTCCTCTCCGGCTTTTGTACATCCTGCAGGATGAGCTGGGGAATATCACTCCCGTTAAACGAATTTCGCCCCACGGTAAACACGGTGTCAACCGCGTCCCCGACCGAAAAATCACGGCCCAGCCGCTCTGCCGCGCGCCAGTACACTGCCGGCCATTTATACGTTCCGCAGGCAAAGGTTATTTTCAGGTGCAGTTTCTCCGTTTTTCCCATAATGTCTGCTGCGATTATCTTCATGTTCCTCGCGAGGAAGGTCAACGGACTATTGCCCTCTCCGTAGGGTTCAAAGCGGTCTGTAAGATCAAGGATGGAGGGAGTAAGGTATTCATGGGGAAGTTCGGCATCAATTACGACTTCTCCATCATTTTCCGAATCGGGAAATTGCATATCGGCGGAAAGACGCCGGAAGCGGGCGTAGAGTTCGTCCAGGTTGT
>CAZVEL010000073.1:0-2106 GCA_964626305.1 uncultured Treponema sp.
TTTTCGCCGGCTGCCATGCAATCCCCCGCTGATACTATCTGGGTACCAGTATATACCAGATAATTTTATTTGTACACGTTTATACTATCGGCGCGTTTCCCCAATGGCTGTACTTGACGGTACCGCTATTGAAACTTTATCCTGTCTAAATGGATCGGCGCACAGGTTTTATAACACTGCTACTTTTATTCTCGTTTCTCATATACGCTCCTGCGCAGGAAAACCAGTACTTTTCCTCGGACAGTGGAGGCGACCACCCGCTTTTTGTCCTGGTTGCCCCGGACCATCCGGATAAGGATGCCGTGCGGATACTTGAATCCTGGGTTGACCGGAAACAGGAAGCTCCCCCTCCCGGCCGAATGCTTGCCGCTTTTACAGTAAAGGACTTTTCCGATCTGCCCGAATCCCTTAGAAAACGTCCTCCCGAAGGCACCAGTGCGCTCATTTCAAAACTTTCCACCGAGGAATCGGTTATCATGCTTGTTCTTCTGCCTGGTCCGCGGGACCGGGTGCGTATACACCCGGGGGTTCGCTTCGATACGCCACCACGCTGGCTTCTCGAGTCGGTTGTTAACTCTTTGCAGGATCATGGAATTCCTTTTGAATTTGCAGAACATCGACTCCAGGTTTACCGGATGGGATGGAATCCGGAAACACCCGTTGTACGGCCATACCATGAAGCGGGCATACCGGTCCTCTGTCTTGAATCATCCATGGACATTTCCGCGATATTTGACACCCTCCCGGAAACCTTTTCCCGGGGTATTCCGGAGGAACAGGACCGTCACTATCTGCTCCAGAAATTGAGAAATCGCGTGTTTTTTATCGGTGAACGATCCATCGTCCTTTTTATTATAACCGCTTTTGCCCTCATACTGCTTTTTCTCTTTGTTTTCAGTTTTCTTACCGGTAGTACCGCGGAACGACGGCTCCGATACACACTTTCCCTGTGGTGGCTGCCATTTCTGTATCTTGTGGTGAATATTACGGCACTCTACGCCGGTCAGGCGGTAACGAATTTTCTTATACGATTCAGGTTCGGAAATTCGGAAAGCTGGTCCCTGCTTCCGGTTATAACGCTTGCCGGAAAATTCTTTTTCGCGTGGTTTATCACTACGGCAATTCTCTCCCTGAACCAGATTTTCCGTTTTCCCGACGATAACAGCGTATACGGGTATTTGAGTACCTTTTGCGCCATGGTGAACGTTTTTGTTTTTTCTTCCTTCGACTTTTCTCTTACCCCTCTTTTCATACTCCTGTTCGGCATTTCCTTTTTGTTCTATCACCTCCGCCACCCCTTGTTCACGCTTGTCGGTATAATCATCCTCCTGCTTCCGCTCTATCCGTATGCTCATATTCTTGCTTCAGGTTCACCCGAAGCAATCGAAGCGTTGTACACCGGCGCGAATGGCTGGAATTTCCGTATAGCATTTCTCGCACTGCCCTTCCAGTTCATGATTTCCCGCTTTCTGAACGCCATGGGGCTTTTTGGCCGGAAAAATGATTTTTACCTTCCAGTTCAATTGATCCCTGCAACACTCAGCGCTTTTGTTCTGGCTGGTTCCATTCTTTTCTATCCGGCATGGTCTACCGAGCGCCCCCTGAACGTGCAGGTCTGGCATACCATTTCTGATACCGGTAGCCGTATGGAGCTTTCTTCAATTGCCGAAACAGAGAACATCGACACGGTCCGAACCGCGGAACCCGATCTGAGAGAAAGACCCGATTCGTTTTTCACCGTTAACACCAACAGCAGAAAGTTTCTCGACAAGCAGTTGCTGGATATTGAAATTATTCCGGCCATTCCGGCCGGCCGAATCGAGGTGCTGGTTTCTTCAAGCCGGGGAATATCGGTTTATTCGGCAACAATTCCCTTTACCTACCGTAATGCGGGCCAGGACTCATTTTTTGTCTCGCCCGATGATCCTGAAGGACCATTTTCCTTTCACTTCTCCTCCGATGCACAGGCCTCCATTACCGCAACAATTCGTCTGTACACCCGTGCTAATCCATTTGGCGTGCAAATTCCGGACAAAACAACCAAAATGGACTATGTTCTTGAAGTAATACAAACCGTTCCGTTTCCTGTTCCCGATGATGGGGAAC
>CAZVEL010000074.1:0-2950 GCA_964626305.1 uncultured Treponema sp.
TCCCGGCGGTATTCTTCAAACAAATATTCAAGGTCGATATCAAGCGCGTCAGCAAGAGCGAGGAGGGTGTCAATTGCGGGTGAAACCCGGTTCCGTTCAATCTGGGAGACCAGGCTTTCGCTTACTCCAGCGGCCTGTGCCACCACTTTCAGTGTTAGTCCTTTGTGTTCGCGTACTTGTCGGAGTTTCTCCCCGAATTTGAAAGACTTCTTATTTACTGCCATGCTGATCCTTTTGAAACTTTAGCTCGAAAAGGAATTGCATGTAATGGTCTTCCAGAGTTTTCCAGGGGCCTTTTGCAGCAAGGCGCTTGCGTGCATTGGCATTGTTACGCCGCTGGGTATAGGCACGGTAAAAAACACGGGGATCTTCATTTGATCCGGTTGCCTGGTGACCAATTATTCAGGGGACTTCATCCCGTCCTATTGCGGAAACTTTCCGGTTTTTCAGTTCTGACCGGATGAGGGAGATATCTTCAAAGGACAGACCGAAAATGAACTCTTCCACGGAGGAGGCAACATCGGTATCACCAAGACGGCTGGATATGAATTTCTGCCAGGTATCATCAAGCGCGATCGATAACAGGAGGAGCTCACTTGTCCCGATCATGGTTCCGAAATTCGGGGCGATCTGGTCACGGACGGTCCAGACGGCGTCCAGAACGGGAGCTACGCTGAGCACGTTGGGGTCGAGGCGGTGTTCCCACAGTTCCGCCAGCGATTCAGCTATAGCTCTGCGGACTTCCTGGCGAAGGTTTGGATCATCAAGGAGAGACATGTACACGTCTTCCGCCATGAGGGTAAACATGATGTTGAGGGTCGCCTGGCGGAGTTCCTGGATGTCTTCCTCGGAAAAAAAGGAATTGACGGCAACCTTGGTAATGGCGGAAAAGGCATGAAATTTCGCCACAAGGAAGCCCTGTCCGAGTATTGCTTTGGTCGGCAGGGTAAGCAATCGCTCTCCGTCGCCATAATGACAGAGGGTGTCGATCAATGTTTCGGATGACCGTGTTTGTCCGGCGAGCACACCTTGTTCAAACATGGACGGGTATCGTGAAATTGAGACGGAAAGCCGCTCTAGATCCATTACCCGGGTTGCGACACCGACCATGGTCTCTGGTGAATACACTCTGAGATTCTCGAATACACGATTAACCAGCGCCCGTTCCTGATTGTTGAGAACAACAATATCAGTAGAACCGGTATCCGGGGTATTGAGGTGATCTACCGTACTGTGTGTTTCATTAAGAAACTGGTCAATATCCATGGTATCAGAAGTATACCTGAAAAATGGGGCCTCTGGCTAGCAAAAACATTTATTTTGACGTGCTGCCCGAACAGCCTCGACTGCCTCCCGCGCAAGATCGGTTATACGTGTCCAGTCTTCACGGAGAATGAGTTCCCTGTGTGCTATCCAGCTGCCGCCAACGGCAAAGACATTGGTAACGTTGCTGTAACGGGAAAAATTTTCTGGACCAATGCCGCCGGTTGGCATAAACGAGACCGACGGGTAGGGCCCGGCAAGTGCCTTGAGCATTGCGGTCCCACCTGAAACCTCGGCCGGAAAGAATTTGAGCCGGTTGAGACCTTTTTCCAGCGCGGCTTCCACCCCGGTCGGGTTGTTGACTCCGGGAATGACGGGAATACCTGTAGTAATACACCAGTCGACGACGGCGGGATTAAACCCGGGAGAAACCAGAAATTGTGCCCCCGCTTCAAACGCTTGTCCAGCAAGTGCGATTGAAAGCACAGTCCCTGCTCCCACGGTTATATCCGGAACCTCTTTCGCAATTCTGTAGATCGCTTCTGCTGCTCCTGCGGTACGGAACGTTATTTCGGTACAGGGAAGGCCGCCTGCAACAAGGGCCCGTGCGAGCGGGACGGCTTTTTCTGGATCATCCAGAGTAACAACCGGCACAATACCAATTTCTGCGATGATTTCGAGTACATTTTTCATGAATATGCCTCCCGTCCTTTCAAGCTCTGTCCCCAATTTTGCGTTATTTCTTGACGTGAGTAAACCCATGCAGTAGGATTTCGTCATGAATACTGTTGTTAGCTTCGGTGAAATCATGCTACGTCTTAAGTCTCCTGGTTCGACCCGTCTTATGCAGGAGCCCTGTTTTGAGGCCACCTTTGGAGGTGGAGAGGCGAATGTCGCTGTTTCTCTTTCAATCCTGGGCATGCCCGCTGTCTTTGTTACTGTCCTTCCGGAGAATCCTCTGGGAGATGCGGTTGTTGCCGAGTTACGTCGGCACGGGGTAAATACATCACACTGCTTGAGGAGTGTCGGCCGGCTCGGTATTTACTTTCTTGAAAGTGGCGCAGCCCAGCGGCCGTCAACGGTGTTGTATGACCGTGCTAATAGTTCGTTTTCACAGGTGAAGAAGGGAGATTTTGACTGGAAGGCCATTTTTTCAGAGGCAACATGGTTTCATACAAGCGGTATTACACCAGCTCTGTCCCTCAATGCCGCAGAAACGACTCTGGAGGCGGTGCAACAGGCAAAGAGAACCGGACTTACCGTCTCTGTAGATCTCAATTTTCGGAAGAAACTCTGGAACTATGGTAAATCCGCTCCTGAGATTATGACTCCCGTTGTTGCACAGGCTGATATTCTCATAGCGAATGAAGAGGACCTCCAGAATTGTCTGGGCTTTTCCACCAATGTGCATGATGCTGCTACCGGAACAGTGGATTATGACGGATACCAGGACCTGGCCAGTTCTGTCCTTGCCAAATTCCCGAATCTTTCTCATGTCGCGGTGACACTTCGTGAGGCTCACTCGGCAAACAGTAATGACTGGTCCGCGGTCCTGGCTTCCCGGGACCGTTTTCATGTTTCACAGAAGTATCATATCTCCGATATTGTAGACCGGGTAGGCGCCGGAGATGCATTTTCCGCCGGTCTCATCAATGCCATGATAACCAGACCCGGTGATCTTGTGTAT
>CAZVEL010000075.1:0-3584 GCA_964626305.1 uncultured Treponema sp.
GTCTTTTCGGACATTTTTCCCGACGCAGTCAAGATCGGCATGCTGCCAGATACCGCCTCCATGGAAACCGTGACCACAGCCCTCGAAAAATGGCAGGCCAGACGGGTTATTCTCGACCCGGTCATGGTCTCGACGAGTGAACACCGCCTGCAGCGTGCTGACGCGGCTGCCGCCATGGCCGACCGGCTTTTCCCTTTGTGCGAGCTCATAACACCGAACCTGGCAGAAACGGAAAAACTCTGCGGTGTCCCGGTTGCAACCCGTACTGAGATGGAACAGGCTGCGGAATTCCTTCACAAAAAACATGGAGTTCCCGTACTCATCACCGGAGGACATCTGAAAGACTCATGTGACGATCTTCTTTTCGACCGGGAAGGCAAATGCTGGTTCCCGGGAAAACTGATCGGAACAAAGAACACCCACGGAACAGGATGCACGCTTTCAGCAGCAATCGCGGCAAACCGTGCGACGGGAGAACGTCTGCGCGATGCAATTCAGCATGCCAAGCAGTACGTACTTCGCGCCTTGTCACAGGGATTGAATCTCGGGAAGGGAACCGGACCGCTTGATCACTGTTCTGTTGATTCAAGTGGAAGATAAATAATGAAACGGGTACCGGACCCGGGAGACGAGCGGACCTCAATTGATCCACCATGAGTATCAGTAATAATAAAGTAGGCAATGCTCAAAGCCAATCCGCTTCCATCACCTTTTTCACGAGAGCCAAAGAACGGTTCGAACACCCGTTTTCGAACTCCTTCCTCCATACCGGGGCCATTGTCAGCTATCTCGATACACACGGACTGTGAATCTTCGTCATACGAAAGGCGAAGCAGGAGACGGGGAGGATCCGTTTTTGCGGCAAGCATTGCCTGCAGGGCATTACGCAGAATATTCAAAAAAACTTGCTGAATACCAGCTGGATTGCAAAGTACCGGAAGAAGGTGTTTATCATAATCACGAACAATAATTATCTTGCGGAAATCAATCACTTTTTTCAGTTCATAATCCGAACGGCAAAGTTCAACGGCATTATCCAGAAGGACTGAAATATCCATCGGCTTCTTTGTTCCGGATTTTACTCCAACAAACATGAGCATTTTTTCCAGGATACGCATAACCCACACGGAGTCTTCCCGTATTGCAGCCAGTCTGCCGATTAAACCACTCTCTCGGAGATACGCAGTAATGGATTCAACCGTTGTTCCTACCTTTTCTGCTACCGACCGGTTATCTTCAGCGGCTTCATTCAAGTATGACTCCAGGGATTCAACATTTCTCGCAAGATCAAAAAGGGGACTCTTTATTTCCTGTGCGATACCGGCAGCAAGCCCGCCAACAGAAAGCATCTTTTCATTCTGTGCCACCGCTTCCTGCATCTGTGCCTGGTGGGTAATGTCCCGGAATACCAGAACAGCGCCATCGGCGTCCCCCGCCCGGCTCCGTACGGGGGACGCGGAATCCTGAATCAGGTATTCGGCGCCGGACCGACTGACCAATACCGTATGCTCAGAAAATCCAACCGGTAGCCCGGTAGCAAGAACATGCTGAAGCGGATTTTTAAGTGGTTCCCGGGTTCCCGGTGTGAAAAGACGAATGACTTCGTGAATGTAATGTCCCAAAGCTTCACCGGCTTTCCATCCACTCATATGCTCTGCCACCGGATTCATGATCATAATGCGGGTTTCATTATCAACAGCAACAACCGCATCTCCTATGGATGCAAGAATGGTGCTGATTTTATCCCGTTCGGACGCCAGGTTCTCCATCTGTTCATGAACCGCGCTGCTCATCACATTAAAAGAGCGGGCGAGACCGGAAAGTTCATCATCAGAGTCAACAGGAAGCGTGCCACAATAGTCACCATGGGCAATACAGCCAGCCAGCCGATCCATCCGGAGTATCCGAAAAAGAAATCTCCGCCGGATCCAGAGAAACGTAAAGAGTAACAATATAGTCAACGTCAAAAGAGAAACAAGAGCCGACGCAACAAACAACATGTTGTCATGAGCGATTCGATTCTGTATTTGCGTATGCAGAACCGACATGTTCGACTTCATTTCATGAGAAACAACAAAAAGAAGAGACACTGTTTGATCGAGAACCTCGGATTCACTATCAACTTTGTCAATTAGCAACAAGAAACTTTCCAGAAGTGTCAGAAAATCTTTCCGCTTTTCCACCAGTGGTTGCACCAGGGGAAAAACATCCCGGTAGCCGGAGAGGCGTGTAAAACTCTGTGACATTCTGAAGGAATCTTCCTGCATACGAAGCTGCATCCGTACTCTCGGATTCGGAGAGACCAGCATTTCATCAAGAAGGATCGCTACATTATCCAGATCATGTATGCTCTGGTGTATTATGTCCTGCAGATCACGGTTTACCCTGAACTCCATGAAATTCCGTATCATTACCAGAAGCGAGAGTACCACCAACGCGATTACCACGAAAAAAAAGAGTGTTATTTTTTTCCGAATGGTCATTGTTTCCACCCTTTCATCGAATAATGCTCACCCGCTCCGGGTATATTGCTTCAAGATGTTGATCGGCAATGGCAGAAAACAATCCGGTAGCATTGAACTCGACGTCCTGTCTATCGGCTATCCACGCGCATTGCTGTTCCATCACCAGTAATACGCTTTGCGGCAGCTCCAGCATGAATGAAAAATCTCTCCATTCTTCATTAATTAGTTCGCTTGAAACCGAAAGACGGTTGGAAACGATTTTTTTTGCCTCATCAGGATGCCTGAATATCAATTCATACCCATCGTTCAGTCCTTGTAAAAGGTGTGTTATCGATTCCCTCTCATTCAATGAAATGTCTTCTCGTGTAACCAGAAGCCAGTACATGTCCACCCCCATCTGGGCATTGGTTACAAGAATGTTTCCATTCATAAGCATTCGGGCTTCATCAACATACGGCGGCCAGGTAAGAATTGCCGAAACTTTACCCGAAGCAAGCATTTCAGGGAGAGTCTCTTCACCGTAATACCGGATCGATACCGAGGCAGGATCAACTCCGTAGAGTAGCAGAAAGCGCCGCAGAGTAAACTCCGCCGCACTGTTTGGATTTATACCAATCGTTTTACCGGGAAAATCTGACGGGTTCTCAACATGGTCGGGATTCATGAGGACATACCGGCTCTGATTCCGGTTCAAGACCGCAAGAATGCGGAAGGATTCTCCTGCAACATAATCCCGCGCAACAAGAAAGCTCGGGACACAAACAAAGTCATAAGCTTCTGTGTAGAGCCCTTCCAGAAGATGAAGAGCGGACGGCTCTGTAAAGGACTCCACCGAAATGCCGGCTTTCCTGAAATACCCCTCTTCCTCGGCGACCAAAACCGGTGTCGCCTTGACATTGGAATTGATGCCGATACGGTACGTTCGCTGAACGTTCTCCTCACCGTTTTCACGCGAAAAACAGGAAACAAGGAACAAAACCAGGACTCCAAAAAGACATAACATGTCACGCTGAGGACAAACTCCTTTCTTTCTCCAAGATTGTATACTCAAACAATACCTCTAAAAATGATTCTTTCCTTCTAAGTGTATGGCACCAAACCGGAGATTGCAACGTTGAA
>CAZVEL010000076.1:0-2219 GCA_964626305.1 uncultured Treponema sp.
TTTCTTCTCGCCCCGGTCAAGCATCTTGAGGAAGCGATAACGCTCCGCAACCAGTATCTTTCCCCGGAAAGTTTCAGTACCGCGCGTACGGCAACCGAAGCCTTTGCCCGGAAAGATGCCCCGGTAATCCGCTGTGAAACCCCTGATCCCCACTTCGATGCCTTTGTAAACCACTGGCTTCCCCGGCAAATCCGCTATCACGGCCTCACGAACCGCCTTACGAACGATCCTCAGACCCGAAACTTTCTCCAGGATGCAATGGGCATGACCTGGGTTGACCCGGCCGCGGCAAAAGAATCCTTTCGTTACGCGCTTTCCCGCCAGAATCCCGACGGCTCCATGCCGGAAGGCATTCTCCTCGGCGGAGCTTCCGAGCACGCCTATATTAACCGGGTGCCTCATGCTGATCACAGCCTCTGGCTTCCCGTATGCCTTTCCGCCTGGCTCGACGAAACCGGCGACTATTCCTTTCTCCACGAGAAAATCTTCGGCCGGGATGACAACCGCCGGGATACTGTTTGCACACGTATTCCCCGGGCGCTCACAACCCTCTATTCCCGCCGTGACCACCGTGACCTCCTGTTCATTGAACAGGGTGACTGGTGCGATCCCATGAACATGGTGGGGCCTGAAGGGACCGGTGTATCAGGGTGGCTCACCGAGGCCGCGGCCTGGGCGTTTTCGATCTGGGCAGATATAAACCGCTCGGCGGGGAAGGCCCGGATTGCCACACGGTTAGCAAAATGGAAAGACCGCCTCGCGCGGGCGGTAAACACCCATCTCTGGGATGGCGCCTGGTACGCACGCGGTATCACTGATGCCGTAACTGTATTCGGCACCTCGCGCGACCCGGAAGGCCGTATCTTCCTCAACACGCAGAGCTGGGCCCTCCTCGCCGGAATTGCTACGTCTGAACAAAAAGTCGCCCTGCTCGCCGCGGTGGCAACAGAACTGGACACCCCCTGGGGCACCCAGCTTTTCGCCCCGGCCTACACCGCCTTTCGGAAAGATGTGGGACGGGTAAGCCAGAAATATCCCGGAGCCGCGGAAAATGGTTCCATATATAATCACGCGGCCGCATTCTGGGTGTACGCCCTCTTCCGCGAGGGTCATCCTGATCGGGCATGGAAGACGCTTCGGGCAATGCTTCCCGGCCCGTCAACCGACGATCTTGTGAAACGCGGCCAAATCCCGGTATACATCCCCAACTATTACCGGGGTGCCTGGCGTCAGTTCCCCGAATACTGCGGCAGATCAAGCCGCCTTTTCAACACCGGCACCGTCGCCTGGCTGTACCGGTCCCTGGTGGAAGGCCTCTTCGGTCTTTCCGGCTGCAGGGAAGGACTCCGCATCAACTGCACTCTTCCGTCACACTGGGACCGGATACGGCTTACCCGGTTTTTCCGCGGCGCGCAGTTCAATGTGGAAATCGCCCGCGATCGGGCAGTGTCCCGCATGACCGTCATCGTCGATGGCGCACTTCTCGACGGGACCGTAATTACCGGAATTACGCCCGGCACCGTCTATTCTCTTTCCATCGCCATTCCGCCAGCCGTACCGGAAAAACCCCTGCTCCGGGTTATCATGGGCGTTGCCGGTTCCGGCAAGACCACGCTGGCCCGCCTCCTCGCTTCTGAATCCGGAGCCCGTTTCATTGAAGCGGACGATCTTCATCCCGCAGAAAATGTTTCCGCCATGGCCCGGGGCATTCCCCTCACCGATGCCATGCGGGGACCCTGGATAGAACGGATTGTCTCCGAGCTTTCAATCTCCGCGGCCGGTAGACAGGAAACCGTACTTGCCTGTTCCTGCCTCAGAAAAAAGCATCGCGACCGTATTCGCTCCTGCGGCTATGATGTCCGGTTTTATTTCCTGCACGCGTATCGGGAAACCCTCGCCGTGCGACTGTCGTCCCGGAGCGGACACTTCTTCCCGGCAGCGCTCCTTGAGAGCCAGCTGAACGCTCTCGAAGATCCCCGGAATGATCCGGACGGTGATGTAATCGTTCTCGACGCAACGCATCCGGCGGCGGAACTCGCTGCCCATATACAATCCGGTCTTTGACACCGGATACCAGGTTATGACATACTTATGGACAAGGAGTACTTCATGAACCACCTGTTTAGAATAGTGATGATTGTTTCTATCGTTTTCCTGCTGGTTGTTCCGGGCCTCTCCGCCGAAGCCGGATCTTTCGGTGCCGGTATTGTTGTGGGAAG
>CAZVEL010000077.1:0-3206 GCA_964626305.1 uncultured Treponema sp.
TGGTTTGTTTTTCCCTTTTACCGTAATGAAGTCAAGTTCACGGCAAAGAAATTTGCTTCTTACCTTGTTGTACACGGTTTCTGTGATTATTGATTTTGATCCGTAGGCTTTGTTTGCTCCTTCGAGCCGGGCTGCCAGGTTTACGGTGTCGCCTATAGAGGTGAAATCCATTCGGTCACGAGCACCAACGGATCCGAAAATCACGTCGCCGCTGTTTATGCCTATCCCGATTGAAACGATAGGGAGGTCATTGTTTTCACGCCGCTCTTTTTCTTCCATCATCGCTTGTCGTATTTGCATTGCTGCGCGGCATGCGTTTATCTCTTTGAGCGGGCCTTCGAAGAAGGCCATCATTTCATCGCCAACAAATTTATCCACATCTCCGTGATTGTTCAGGATAATTTCTGTTTCAAGGTCCAGGTAGCTGTTCAGTATGCCAACCACTTCCTCAGGCTGCATTCCTTCGCAGAGGGTGGTGAATCCCCGTATATCGGTGAAGAGGAATGTGAGTTCTTTGCGTGTTGTGGAGGTCATCCCTTTTTCTGCCTGTTTTAGTGTTGATGCGGATATGTAGGGTACAATCCCCCGGATTACGGTGACCATGTCGTTAATCTCGGATGAAAGGGATTTGATCTCGTCACGGCTGGTAACGCAGTCCTTGTACACCAGTGATGTGGATGATATGCGTGATTGTCCGCTAATCATGGTGGAAAGCACATCTGAAATTTTTCGTACGTTCATTCTCAGGAAAAGAAGCGGGTTTACAATGTAGTTGCCAACGAGGTATGTCAGAATGATCGCAAGGTACATGAACATTGTGGTAAAGACGAGTACGGATATTTGTGTTTTAAAATACGGTCGGAGGATAACGTCTTCCGAGAATATCATGACGGAAAATCCAAGCAATCGCTCCCGGCGTATTTTTCCGTCTCCGGTTCTAACTGTTTCTGTCATGGTAATGGGGCTGATATAGTTGAACGTACGTTCGTCCATGTCATGGATTGTGGTTATGTTTCGCGTTTCAAGATACTGATGGGCAAGGGTTTGTACTTGTGTTCCGGGCAAGGACGGTATGGAGGGATACTGTTCGCTAGGGAATGAAAGTGAGTATTCTGCTGCAAAGTCCGGGACGGTACTGTGTAGATCATCAAGATATACTGGTGTTTTCAGATTGGTATAGAGTACCAGGCTCTCATAGGAAAACTCTGCATCCTTGTTCAGTTCACGTTGCCGGTTCAGGTATTCAAACATGGCTATGGAATCTCCGAGGTTAACGCGGTAGCTGGCACTTGCCTGTTCAACCTGGCTCCGGGCAGTGTCTCCGACTGCCTTAAAAAGTGTTGTGCGATAGTTATTGAGAAGCAGTGTGCTCAAGAGGACGAGAATAAGTGATATGACTCCGATAAACGCGAAGAAAAGTTTCGTCCTGATACGGAAGAGAACTTCAAGGGCTGATACTGCTTTGCGTTTTGATCCGGTGTTAGTATCGGTAAATTCATTGTTTTTGAATTCCCGGTATTCCCGGTAGACAGGGTTATGGTTGTTTATGGTTTTCGCAAGTGCAATAACCGAGATTACGTGAATGCTAATCATGACACTGAGCGATACCAGTGATTCTATCCGTATCTGGTGGAACCAGTTCAATGAGTCGGCAAAGCTGAGCAGGGGTAGTACATAGGCATACAGGGCACATATGGTCGCAATGATTCGCATTATGGAGAAAAAAAACCCGCCTGGGGTTGCGAGGCGTCCGAGTTTTTTGAGGAAGAAAAGGGATATGAGTCGGTAGAGGCCAAGCACGGGAACAAAGAACAGGATATGAAGGAGTTGTGTGAAAAGGACTGGTTCCTGTATTTCCCTGAATTGTGTGATCATCTTGTACGGTACAAACTGGGTTGCATTTGTTTCAGAGGTAGGTTCCTGAGGTCCCGGTGCTACGGGGAAAAAGAGCCAGGCGATAAACAGCACTGCACAGAATCCGTCGAGAACAAGGGCAAAGACTTGTTTCTTTTTCATCGTTTACTCCGATTGCTCAGTTCGAGCCCGAGAGGGCACGTAATTTGCTGTTTGCTCTGTCCAGATAGGCATGGGCCTGCTCGTACGATGGCTGTATTACGACAATTTGGGTAAACTTTTCCTGTGCCAGTTGGTAGTCTTCTTCGTTGTATGCGTTTATTCCCGCGGTATACACAGGTTTCAGCGCGGCAAGAATTTCGTCTTTTTTGGCGGAAAGTTTGTTCTGGTTGGATTTTTGTTTCATTCGGGGAATGTTGGCGTTGCAGGTATCCCATGCTTCAAGAAGGTTCCCCTGGGCAATGGAGCTGTCAATTCCCGATATGATTGCGGCAATATTCGCGTCATAGTCTGGAGCTGATGCCTGTTGTCGGCTCTTTGCTTTAAGGCTGACTGCCTCAGGCGTCCGTTCTATTGCCAGTGCCTGGTCCGCTTTCGTGGCAGCGGCATCGAATCGGCCTGCTTCATAGTGTGCGGTTCCCCAGCGCAGGTATAGCGTGTGTTTCAGCTGGGCTATTTCGTCTTTTACGGGTGCGTCAAAGTCTGATACGATCTTTTCGGCTTTGACGAGTGAGGCTTCAGCATCGGAATATTTTCTATTGTCCAGATACGTTTTTGCGTCTTTCAGATCCTTTTCCGCGAGTGTTCCTATGTGATCACCGATTGTGGCTCTGGTTTTTTTAACGGTTCCGTTTCCGGGATCAACGCTGTCTATCGAATGCATCAGGCGATTTGCTTCGGGAACGAGAACAGCGAGAGTTCGGGGGTTCGATTCGGCAAGGATCTTTTCTTCATGTACCAGCAGCGGGCCGATCCTGCGTTCAACGATGGCGTTACGCGATTCACGGGTATTCAGCTTGAGACTGAGGAGATCTTTGTCGAAGCTTTTAATTTCTCCGGCGCGTGCCACAGCATAGACCATGTCGTATTCTTCTGTCGCAGAACGGTTATCTTTTTCGTACAGTTTTTTCGCACGGTCAAGATAACGGGTGAATTGCCGATCCGCGTAATCGTCTATTCTGGTGATGTAGGTTTGTGCCTGGGGATGCAAGGGGTCAAAGACAAGGGTATGTTCAAAGAACTTCCGTACCCGGGGAATTTCGCTAACATCATTTTTCTGGACTATGAGGTCCTCGTAGCGGGCTACTCCTTGTTTATACAGAAAGTCTGCCTTTTCAACATCGGAGACATTT
>CAZVEL010000078.1:0-3770 GCA_964626305.1 uncultured Treponema sp.
AAAAACGACGATGGTTTTTCATTGCCATCGCTATTGCTGGGGTTATCCTGGCTGCCGGTTTCTCCGGATACCGTTTTTGGCTTTCAAAACAGCCGCAGCCCCTTGAAATCAGTTATTCGTACGCAACACCGACCAATGATATTACCGAGAGTAAAGGCGATCCGCTCAAGCTCCTCTTTCAGGGCTCCGCGGCGCCCGCCGACAAGACCGGCAAAGAGGTTTCAGCGGGTATTACGATATCTCCCGAAATTTCCGGTACGTGGAAATGGGAAGATGATAATACACTCATTTTTACCCCTACAGGATTCTGGACAATTGGCGAGAAGTACACGGTACAGATGAGTGAGGAATTTTTCCCCGATCATGTGAAGGTGGACCCGAAGTGTACGTTTACAATAGCCAATTTTACTTTGGAAATCAGTAATGCGGAATTTTACATAGATCCTGAAGACAGCAAGATAAAGCGTATAACCGCTACGGTTCGGGCAAACTATCCCATAGATTCTACAACGTTTGAAGACAAGGTCAGTATTACGCCAAAGATTCGTGCCAATTCTGGCTCGGTTCAAAAACGGGCGTATGAGTTTACCACCAGTTACTCAAATGATTTTCTCACGGCGTACATTGTTTCCGAGCCGGTCGGAATGCCGGCAGACACGATTACCATGGATGTTGTGGTAGACAAGGGAATCCGGTCCACGTTTGGCGGTGCTCCGACCAGCGATGACGATTCTTTTTCGGTTCAAGTACCCGGTCCCACCAGTTATGTACGAGTTCTCAATTTTACGCATGAACTGGTAAAAACACCTGACCAGCGCTATGAGCAGGTGTTGGTGCTACATACACGGGGTGAAATCAGTTCCGATGAACTTTTAAAGAATATTCAGGTCTGGGAGCTTCCGGTAGACCGTCCAGAGCTTCCCGGCTTGCGACCCAGGAAGAAACATTACTGGCGAAGTACCGATGAAATGGTTCCCGAGGTTCTTGCTCTTGCCCGAAAGGTTCCGCTCGAAGCACTTCCCACTGAACGTGATTACAGCAGTGTTAACAGCTTCCGGTTTGAGGCAGATACCAGCCGGTATATCTTTATACAACTCGACAATGCTGCACGATTCTATGGTGACTACTATCTAAAGGATAGCTGGGGAAAAATTGAAAAGGTAAAGAACTTTCCCCGTGAGATTTCAATTCTGGGCGAGGGCAATCTGCTCTCTCTTTCCGGAGATAAAAAACTTTCCATGCTTTCACGGGGAATTAGCGATGTACGATGTAAAGTCGGTCGTATTCGTCCCGATGATATTAATCATCTTGTCTCCCAATCTTCAGGGAATCTTGATAATTTCCGTTTCACGAACTATCGGTTCAATGAATATAATATTACAACACAATATGAAAAAGATATTGCGGTTCCGGTAACCGGTCCTCGTGACTTTGAATATTTCTCATTCAATTTTGACCGGTATCTGGATGCCATACCACAGGAAAATCTGCGGTATGGATTATTTATCTTCGAAGTTGGCGGAAAATATCCGTATACATCATATTCCGACAAACGGCTTATCATGGTTACTGATCTGGGATTCTTTGTTAAACAGAATACCAATGATTCCAGGACGGTTTTTGTTCAATCCATCAGAACAGGATCCCCGGTTAGTCATGCAACAGTCGAGGTGTACGGACTGAATGGTAATGTTATTTTCAATGCGGTGACCGGACCAGATGGACGGGTCGATATACCGGATCTTTCCGGATACAAGAAAGAAAAGAAGCCTGTTGCCTATGTTGTGCGGCGGGGTGAAGACCTCTCCTTTATGCCCTATGAAGGAAAGGGCCGCTTTCTGGATTATTCTGCATTTGATACCGGCGGCATTCATGGCGCAACCAATCCGAAGAAGCTCAATGCGTTCATGTTTTCTGATCGTGGAATTTACCGGCCTGGCGATGAAGTACGGCTGGGACTGATAATCAAGGCGGGAGACTGGAATATCAATCTGGATAAAACTCCACTTGAATACAGTGTTGTTGATCCGAAGGGTATCGAGATATATAACCGCAGAATTGCTCTTTCACATGCAGGATTCGAAGAAATAAAGTTCTCCACGCATGACTGGTCTCCCACCGGTATGTATACCACTTCGGTATATGTTATCCGGAACGAAAAATACAACATAAAGGATTTTCTCGGTTCACAAACCGTCAAGGTGGAAGAATTCCTCCCGGACTCCCTTACCGTGAGCACGGTGTTTGATCCGCTGCCCAGCGAAGGATGGATTTCTCCATCAAAACTGAATGCGCTTGTTTCTGTCCGGAACCTCTTTGGTTCGCCCGCTTCGGGGAATGAAGTTAAAGCGCAGATGACCCTGTCTCCGGGGAATCAGTATTTCCGGCAGTATCGCGACTATACGTTTCTGGATCCCTTTATCAAGGATCGGAGTTACCAGGAATTTCTGGGAACACAAATGACCGATGAAGAAGGATCGTGCGCATTCACCCTTGATGTTTCAAAGTTTGAACGTGCGACGTATAATTTGAGTTTTTATACTGAAGCGTTCGAGAAAGGCAGCGGCAGGAATGTTTCCGCGGAAACAACGGTTATGGTAAGTCCCCGGCCGTATTTGATCGGGTATAAAGCCGACGGTGATCTCTCGTATATCAACAGGGATTCAAAGCGTGTTCTTTCACTCATTGCGATTGATCCTGACCTGAAGAAAACGACGGTGGACGATATTACCCTGGAGCTTACCGAAATTCGGTATGTATCCATGCTGGTACGCCAGCCCAATGGTGTGTACAAGTATCAGTCGGTGCGGAAACCGTATCCGGTATCGGAAGAAACGGTACAGATCTCCGCAGACGGACTTGCCCATTCCCTTCCCACCGGTAAACCCGGTGAGTATGAGTTGAAGGTGATTGATCCTGACGGTCTTGTCTATAACGAAATCCCCTTCAGCATCGCCGGTGACCAGAATATTGAGCGAAGTCTTACCAGAACCGTCGAGCTTGAGTTGAGCCTTGATAGAACAGATTATGCCGGCGGAGATACCATCGAAGTCATGATAAAGGCTCCGTATGCCGGCTCCGGTCTTATTACGATTGAGCGCGACAAGGTGTATGCTCATAAGTGGTTTACCAGCAACGGTTCCACGAGCGTACAAACCATAACGCTTCCCCGCGAGCTTGAAGGCAACGGATATGTTAATGTCATGTTTGTACGATCACAGGATTCACGGGAAATATTCATGTCTCCGTTAAGCTATGGCACAGTTCCATTCTCCGTAAGCAAGGATAGCAGAACAACCAGGATTACACTTGACTTCCCGGACGAAGCAAAACCGGGGAAAGATTTCCCCATCCGGTATTCGGCGTCCCAACCCGGTAAAATCATTGTGTTTGCAGTGGATGAAGGAATTCTGCAGTTCGCCAAGTATTCAACACCGGATCCCATTGCTTTCTTCTTCCAGAAACGGGCCCTTGAAGTTCGAACTGCCCAGATTATGGACTTGATTCTGCCGGAATACTCCGTTGTCAAGCTGCTTCAGGCAATGGGAGGCGGCGATGGGTACGATGAGCTTTCCAGAAACCTGAATCCTTTCAAGCGTCGCCAGCATGAACCGGTTGCCTTCTGGTCGGGTATTCTTGATGCCGGTCCCGAGGAACAAACCGTTACCTATCGTGTACCGGATCATTTCAACGGAACGCTCCGGGTAATGGCGGTCGCCGTATCAAACCAGACGGTCGGTGCGATTGAAGATAAGGCATTGATCCGTAAT
>CAZVEL010000079.1:0-7123 GCA_964626305.1 uncultured Treponema sp.
CGGGCTATGCCGAACTCGCCAACTTCGGCCCGGGCCACGCTTCCGCCGTACTCCATGGCCATGAGATGATGGCCGTAGCAAAGGCCGAGAACGGGTATGTCGAGTGTGAGGATGTCGCTGTTAAAGCGGGGGATGTCTTTTTCATAGACCGAGGAGGGTCCGCCGGAAAGAATGATGCCGCGCGCGCCTTCCAGTTCGCTTAACTGTGCGGAGGGCAGGGCAATTTCGGAATAGAACCCCAGAAGGCGGAGTCGTTTGGCTATGAGGTGGGCATACTGGCTCCCGAAGTCCAGTACTACGATTGTTTCCTTCGTCATACCTGTGAGTATATCAAAAAAATCCGCGTCGTGTCACCGGAGGGGATTCTTACTCCACCGTAACACTCTTCGCGAGATTACGCGGTTTGTCCGGGTCGTTGCCCCGCTGTACCGAGCAATAATACGCGTACAGCTGGCAGGGTATGACCGAGAGGATGGGGGTAAGCGGGTCGGGTGCGCGCGGAATCCGGAATACTTCGTCGGCCACAGCGTCGAAGAAGTGTTCATCGTCGTAGGTAATGACGATGGTGGACGCGCCGCGGGCTTTTACTTCCTTGATGTTTGATTCCATCTTTTCGAAGAGCGTTGTCTGGGTACAAATGGCCACTACCAGGGTCGATTCGTCTACAAGGGCGATTGGTCCGTGTTTAAGTTCACCGGCGGCAAAGGCTTCCGAATGGGTGTAGCTTATTTCCTTGAGTTTGAGGGCACTTTCCAGACTGATGGCGTAATCGAAGAGGCGGCCCATGAAAAAGGCTTTTGTCTTGTTGAAATGTCCCGCGGCAAAGCGCTGAATGTCTTCCTTGTGGGAAAGAATCCGTTCCGCCTGGGCGGGGAGTTCTTCGAGCGCGTCGATGTACCGGGCAAGCTCGGTTTCGCTTATGCCGCCGCGGAGGGCGCCGAATTTGAGCGCGATGAGGTAGATGCACATGAGCTGGGTGGTAAAGGCCTTTGTGGAAGCCACGGCGATTTCCGGGCCCGCCCAAGTGTACATGACGAGGTCCGCTTCGCGGGCGAGGGTGGACCCCACCACGTTGGTTATGGCGATGATGCGCGCGCCGGCTTTTTTTGCCATGCGCATGGCGGCGAGGGTGTCCGCCGTTTCTCCGGACTGACTGATGATGATGAAAATGTCGCCCGGGTTAAAGAGGGGGTCGCGGTAGCGGAACTCGCTTGCGATATCCACATCCACCGGGATGCGGGCAAAATGTTCGAAGGCGTATTTCCCTTCCACGCCGGCATGCCAGGCGGTACCGCAGGCGGTAATGATAACCCGGTCGGCCTTTGCCCAGGATTCGTTAAACCCTATTTCCTCCAGATTGATGCTCTTGGTCGCGTAGGTTTTTATGCGGGCGCGGAGCGTGTCGGTGAGGGCGGTTGGCTGTTCGTGAATTTCCTTGAGCATGAAATGCTCGTAGCCGCCTTTTTCCGCGGCGGCCACATCCCACTCAACCCTGCAGAGTTCCTTCTGCACCGGCCTGCCTTCTTCGTCGTAAAATTCCACCGAGCCCCGTTTGAGCACGGCTATTTCCCGGTCATCCAGGTAATAAACATTACGGGTGTATTCGAGGAGTGCGGGAACGTCGGAGGCAATGATGTTCTCCCCGTCTCCCGCGCCAATCACGAGCGGGCTGTCCTTTCGTACGGCAATGATCTCGTTCGTGTTGGTCTGGCAGATGACGCCGAGTGCGTATGAGCCTTCAAGACGCCCGAGTGCTTCGCGCACTGCTTCGAGAAGATCTCCGGAATAGTAAAAATCTATGAGGTGGGCAATTACTTCAGTGTCAGTTTCACTCCGGAAGGAAACGCCCCGTTCGGAGAGCCAGGTCTTGAGTTTCGCGTGGTTTTCGATAATGCCGTTATGGACTACGGCAATGTTCCCCGACACATTGGTATGAGGGTGGGAATTCTGGTCCGAGGGCTCACCGTGTGTTGCCCAGCGGGTGTGTCCTATTCCCATGGTTCCGCGGATAATTTCTGTGGAAATTTTCTGTTCAAGGAATTTGAGCGCGCCCTTGGCTTTATGAACTACAAGCCCGTCGTCGCCCAGAACGGCAATACCTGCGGAGTCATATCCGCGGTATTCAAGCTTTTTTAACGCATTGATCAAAACCGGGGTGGCTTCCTCGTCACCGATGTATCCGACAATTCCACACATGAGGTACCTCCAGGACTGGGAAAAAAGTATCACACATCAAAATCGATGGAAAGGGGCATGCGATTGCTTCTTCGTATGTAGGAAGTAATCATCTTGAGTGCACGGCGGGACATTGCTCCGTCAATCTCAATGGTGGCACGAAAAAGATACGCCGGAATTTTCAGCAGGGTCACGTCGGAAAGGGCAATTGCGGTAGAGGTACGGTTCCCCCCAACAATGCTTGAAAACTCTCCGAAAATACGTCCCCGCGAAAGATCGGTTACCTGGTTCGGCATCATGATGCGCACCGCACCGTTCCATACATAATACAGTTCGGTGGAAGTATCCTCCATGGAATAAATCACTTCTCCTTTCTTTTTTGTCACTGCGTACCGGAGGTAGAAAACGGGGGGACGGATGAACATGATTCGTTCAATTTGCCGTCGGATTTTCGGATCGTCGTAGGGCGGGAGCAGGTAGAGCTGGGCAAGAAGAAAGGTTTCAAAAAACTGCACCACATACTGGAACTGCGCGAAGAACAGGAAGAGGAAGAAGAAAATGTACACCTCAAGCATGATGATGATGAGGTTTCCGAGGATTCCATACACTACGTTGTATCGGGAGAGGTCTGCAAATGCGCTGAAGGCAAGTTGTACGATAAAAAAGGCCATGGTACAGGCGGCAGAGGCCTGAAAACTGTGTTTTTTGCGAGGTCTGAGCCTTGGTGTCGCGAAGTATACCAGAAAAAGAAACACGAAGATGATGCCGAACGGTACGAAGCGGAAGAGGTTCCGGAACAGCTTGAACAGGAACGGTGAGAGCAGATCTGCCGAAAGGACCGTGTTGAAGAAGGCATTACCGGCGATGAGAAAGATGGACATGAGAACGACAAGGATAACAAGAACCACTTCCGCGGCAATGACGATGAGATTTTCCTTGATTGGTTTCTTTTTTCCCTGTTTGCGGTATATCATGCGCATGCCGCGCTGAATCGAGGCAAAAAACCGCCGGGCCATCCAGAAGACGGTTATGCCGATGATGATTTCGAAAAGACCCACGGTTCTGAACGAGGCTATGGGTTCGATATATTTCTCGAGCGTCAGGAATGCGGTTTCAAATCCGTGTTCGCTCATGAGCGACTGGATTGCTTCCGGTGATGTATGAAGAACCCGTACGAGAATGAGGAGAACCATGAGGACTATGGGCAGCGCTGAAAGAAGAAAACTGTAGGCTCCCGCGGAGGCAAAGGTGAAAAGGTCATTGCCCACAAAGGATTCCCAGGTTATGTAGAGACGCTGAAGACTGACGAGAAAGAGATTTCTTTTCCGGTGCATTATCGTGGAAGTATATCGCGTTTTGTCTGGAATTTACAGAGCTTTTTCCGGGAAAGCCGGTTCAAGGCACTTGAAATTCTGCATAAATATGTAATAAACTAGTATAAAGTTACAGGAGGCACCATGACGAAACTGAGAGGAGCATTTACCGCATTGATTACTCCGATGCATGACGATGGATCGGTGGACTATGACGGTTTCCGTGCGCTCGTACGGTATCAGCTCGAACAGGGTATTTCGGGTCTCGTGCCGCTGGGAACAACCGGGGAAACCCCCACGCTCGATGAATCCGAAGAAGAGCGGGTTATCGAAATAGCCATGGCGGAAGCCGGCGGCAAGGTACCGGTCATTCTCGGCGCAGGGAGCAACAATACCCGCGACGCCGTAAAATATGTGAAACGCGCAAAAGCCGCCGGTGCCGATTACGCACTGGTGGTAACTCCGTACTACAACAAGCCGAACGATGAGGGCATTTATCGCCATTTTGCTGCCTGCGCCGAGGTAGGGATTCCGATACTCGTGTACAACATTGTCGGGCGTACCGGAAAGAACATTTCCACCCCGCTTCTTGCGCGGATTGCCGAGCTGCCGAATATTGCCGGGGTAAAGGAAGCATCGGGTGATGTAAACCAGATGATGGACGTTATCGGTACTATCGCGCGGAACAAGCCGGGATTCTCCGTGCTTTCCGGTGATGACGCGCTGAATCTCCCGTTGTGCAGTCTCGGTGGAGACGGGGTTATTTCGGTGGTGTCGAACATCGCGCCGGCCGAAGTTGCCGCGCTCACAAAGGCAGCGCTGGACGGAGATTTTGAAAAGGCACGCGAATTGCAGTACCAGCTCCTGCCGGCCTTCCGCGGCTCGTTTATCGACACCAATCCGGTGCCCGTAAAGGCGGCGATGGCAATGAAAGGCCTCCCGGCGGGAACAACGCGGCTGCCGCTGGCACCGCTTGATCCTGCGCTCGAAGGTGCGGTGCGCAAAGCCTTTACCGATGCTGGCTTGTTGTAATTCCCTGGTACACTACACATTAAAATTGGAGAACACAGTATGAGTAACAGAATACCCGTTGGCATTCTCGGCGCTACCGGCGCCGTTGGCCAGAACTATATCAATCTATTACAGAACCATCCCTGGTTCGAAGTCACCTATGTGGCTGCGAGCCCGCGTTCGGCCGGCAAGCGCTACCGTGAAGTGGTGCAGACCCGCTGGCTTCTGGGGGCGAACATTCCCGAAGGCGTTGCCGACCTCATGATTGAAGATGCGAACTTTCCGGAAAAGGCGAAGGGAAAGTGCCGGTTTGTCTTCAGCGCGCTTGAACTGGATTCCAAGGACGCCATCAGGGATCTGGAAAATGCCTATGCCTCCCTCGGTATTCCGGTGGTTTCCAACGCGTCGGCCCACCGCTGGACGGACAATGTTCCCATGCTCATTCCGGAGATCAACCCGGACCATGTGGCGGTGCTTGACGCGCAAAAAAAGGCGCATGGCTGGGATACCGGCTTTGTGGCAGTAAAGCCGAACTGTTCCGTGCAAAGCTACATGGCACCCTTGTGGGCGCTCATGCAGGCCGGCTATGAAATAAAGCGCATGATCGTAAATACTCTCCAGGCGGTCTCCGGCGCCGGCTACCCCGGTGTGCCGAGTCTGGACATGATAGACAACGTTGTGCCGTTTATCGGCGGTGAGGAAGAGAAGAGCGAACGCGAGCCGCTCAAGATTTTCGGTTCCGTGGTGGACGGCAAGATCGTCAATGCCGCCGGACCGCTCGTTGCCGCGCACTGTAACCGTGTGGCGGTTATTAACGGCCATACTGCCTGCGTGAGCCTCGAATTCGGCGACAAGAAGCCTTCCCTCGAGGAAATAGAGCGTATCTGGACTGCCTTCCGGGGCCTGCCCCAGGAGCTGGATCTCCCCTCCGCGCCGAAGCAGCCGATCATTGTGCGCCATGAGCCGAACCGGCCCCAGCCCCGCCGCGATCGCGATGAGGACAAGGGCATGGCCGTATCCGTTGGCAGGCTTCGCGAATGCCCGGTATTCGACATCCGTTTTGTGGGTCTTTCCCACAACACGGTGCGCGGTGCTGCGGGCGGCGGAATTCTTAATGCGGAACTGCTCAAGGCCAAAGGCTATATTTCATGACCGAAAAGACGTTTCCCCTGCGCAAGGAAGAGCTCGAGGGCCTTTCCGGCCAGTACCCCACGCCCTTTTACCTCTACGATGAGCGGGCAATCCGCGAAAACGCGCGGCGCTTTACCGCGGCTTTTTCCTGCTTTCCCGGTTTCCGCGAGTATTTCGCGGTAAAAGCCTGCCCGAATCCCTATATTCTGAAAATTCTCGCATCCGAGGGGTTCGGCGCGGATTGTTCAAGCCTGCCCGAGCTCATTCTCGCCCAGAAAGCGAGGATTACCGGGGAACAGGTGATGTTCACCTCGAACGAAACGCCCGAAAAGGAATATGTGTACGCGAACCTCATGGGTGCCACCATCAATCTTGATGACTACACACACATTGAGTATCTCGAAAAGGCGCTCGGCGCGATTCCCGAGCTCATTTCATTCCGGTACAATCCGGGGCCGCTCAAAGAGGGAAACGCCATTATCGGGAAGCCGGAGGAAGCCAAGTACGGTCTTACCCGGCCGCAGATTCTCGACGCCTATGCCGAGGCACAAAAGCGGGGGGCGAAGCGCTTCGGTCTCCACACTATGGTAGCTTCGAACGAGCTCAATCCCGACTACTTTGTTGAAACCGCCGTGATGCTTTTCGAGCTCGCGGTGGAAATAAAGGAAACAACCGGTGCCGCGGTCGAATTCATCAACATGGGAGGCGGTATTGGCATTCCCTACCGGCCGGAACAGACAGCAGTGGACTACAACTATGTGGCCGATGGCATGAAGGCCGCCTACGACCGCATCATGGTACCAGCAGGGCTCGGCAACGTGGCCATTTTCTTTGAATGCGGACGTCCCATAACCGGTCCGTACGGCTGGCTTGTAAGTCGTGCCATCCACGAAAAGCACACGTACCGCGAGTATATCGGGGTGGATGCGAGCATGGCAGACCTCATGAGGCCGGGTATGTACGGCGCGTATCATCATGTAACTGTTGCCGGTAAGGAAAAAGCCCCGCACGATCAGGTGTACGACGTGGTTGGCTCGCTTTGTGAAAACTGCGACAAATTTGCCATACAGCGGAGCCTTCCGAAGATCGAAAAGGGAGATTTCATCATTATTCACGATGCGGGCGCGCATGGGCGTGCCATGGGGTTCAACTACAACGCGAAACTCCGTGCCGGTGAGCTTTTACTTCGTGAAGACGGAAAAATTGTGGAAATCCGCCGCCGGGAAACCGAGGATGACTATTTTGCCACGCTCGATTTCACCGGACTGGGACGCTTTACGGTGTAGTGACGATTTTATGAAGATATTGACCTTTTTTATTGTTTTTTACTTTTTTCGGTGATAAAATTACGACAATTCCAGAATGGAAAGCTGGTTCGCAACACTAAAAAAAGAAGGCGCTTCCGGCTATCGTGTGGGAAAAACAAAAATATGATACACTTTTCTTATGAGCGAGAGTCTGGAAGAGTTTTATACGAACCTGCTTGAGATAAC
>CAZVEL010000080.1:0-1936 GCA_964626305.1 uncultured Treponema sp.
GTGTCCAGAAGAATGGAATGACGTACCGTATTTGACCAGTAATCATAATGACCGAAGCGGCGCATGGACGCTTCAATACCGCCGATAATGACGGGGATATTCTTTGAAATTTCACGGATTTTTGCACAGTAGGCAATAAGCGCCCTGTCCGGACGGAGCCCTGTTTTGCCATCAGGCGAATACGCGTCCGAAGAACGGGGTTTGTTGTTTGCCGTGTAATGGGCCACCATGGAATCCATGGCTCCAGCGCTCACAAGCCATGCAAGCCGGGGCTGTCCGAAACGGAGAAACGATCCTGCGGCTTCGGAGCCTGTCCAGGATGGTTGGGCGACAATCCCTACCCGGAAACCCGCGTTTTCAAGGACGCGGGAAAGAATCGCCGCGGCAAAAGACGGATGATCAACATACGCGTCACCGGTAACGAATACAAAATCGCATTCATTCCAGCCGCGCGAAATCATGTCGTCACGGGAAACGGGAAGGAAATTTCGTCGGTCCATGTCCGGCTTACGCCTGGTAAACCTCGGTTACGCCGGGAACTGTCTTCTTGAGATGTGCTTCAACACCCATCTTGAGTGTCATGGTTGCCATGGGACAGGATCCACAAGCGCCGGTAAGGCGAACCTGTACTTTTCCTTCGTCGGAAAGGGACACGAATTCAACATCGCCGCCGTCTGCCTGGAGCTGTGGGCGGATATCTTCAAGGGCCGATTTTACGTCGTCTGCCAGCATAGGTACTCTCCATAAAAAGTAATTATAGCCCTAAGATACCGGTGAACCGGGCACCGGTCAAGCGCTCTGTTGTTATGCATGAACAAAAAACGTATACTGGAATCTAGGATGAAGATCCGGAAGGAGACACAAGATGAGCGAAACAGAATTCGACTTTACCATAGAGACTCTGGGTGCCTGCAAGATCCAGTCACCAATACACTTGTCCAAAGCATCCGGAGATTTTGTAGCAAACTACGTAACCGACGAAGAGTTCATCTTCAATCGGGTGGATACAACGCTTGATGGAACAGAATCTCCCTGCAAGCGTAAAGAAGTACTTGAAAAAGCCGGCCCGCGCGAAAAGATTTTTTTTAACCCCAATCATGTTCATGCCGCCATTGTGACCTGCGGAGGCCTTTGTCCCGGATTGAATGATGTTATCCGTTCCGTTGTTCGCTGCCTGTGGCACCGGTACGGAGTGCGTCGTATAAGTGGAATCAGATTTGGCTTCAAAGGGCTTCTCCCTGAATATGGATACGACCTTATCCAGCTGACTCCGGACTTTGTGGACGACAGCCACAAAACCGGCGGATCCATCCTGGGAACCTCCCGAGGAGGAGGGGACCGGGTAATCGAAATCGCCGATGCCATCGAAAGCATGAACCTCAATATGATTTTCATTATTGGTGGAGACGGGACCCAGCGGGGCGCGCTTGAGGTTGCGGAAGAAATTGAACGGCGTGGACTGAAAATCGCCGTTGTTGGAATTCCTAAAACAGTTGATAACGATCTTTCTTTTATACAGAAATCGTTCGGATTTGATACCGCGGTAGTTAAAGCCGCAGAGTCGGTGGCTGCTGCACACATGGAAGCTCATTCACAGATTAACGGAATAGGCCTTGTAAAGTTGATGGGACGGGAATCCGGCTTTATTGCCACGTATACCGCCATCGCGAGCCACGAAGCGAATTTTGTCCTGATCCCGGAAGTTCCGTTTGAGCTTGACGGGCCGAATGGATTCCTCTTTCACCTTGAAGATCGCCTCCGCAGGAGACAGCATGCTGTAATTGTAGTAGCGGAAGGTGCTGGACAGGATCTGCTCCAGGCCGGGGACGAAACAGATGACTCGGGAAATCGTAAGCTCGCAGATATCGGCCTTTTTCTCCGTGACAAAATTCAGAATTATTTTAAATCTATCGGTATGCATATTAACCTGAAATAC
>CAZVEL010000081.1:0-2046 GCA_964626305.1 uncultured Treponema sp.
AAGTAACATAAAATGCCCCGGGAAACCGGGGCATTTTTTTCAACAATTCTGGTAGCAGTTTCAACAATTCTGGTAGCAGTACCGACTATTTCCTTCCAACAAGCACCATGGTCCGGGCCTTCTCGTTATATGGCGAAAAATCGAAATCCCCGTATATCTCTACGGAAGAAAAGCCTGAAGCGAGCATGAGCCGCTTGAGTTCAACCGCCGAATACAGCCGTTGCACATAGGTGTGATCGATCTTCCTGCCGTTCTCGTCGATAAGCATCCATCGGGACCGCAGTCCTTCCCAGGCTCCTTCAACGGTGAATTCGGTAAGAACGGTGAAACCACCACGCTCAAACCATTCACCCTCGGTGAAATCCCGCACGGCAATCTCACGGCCGGTCATTTCCAGAATGAACCAGCCGCCTTTTTTGAGCGATGTGGCAATATTGGCAAGAATCTGCATGTCTTCTTCTATCGTGTCGCAATAGCCGAAACTGGTATACAGGCTGACTGCGGCATCAAACGCTTCCGGGCGGATAAATTTGCGTAAATCAGCCTGAACCAGATCCACATCAACACCCTCACTTTGGGCGCTGTCGAGTGCGGCGTTCAGAAAGGGCCGAATCAGGTCCACCCCGGTAACACGGGCCCCCCGCAAGGCAAGTTCAACGGCAATCCTCCCCGGCCCGCAGCCGGCATCCAGAATGGCAGGAACATCGGTCAGCGTGTTTTCGTCGGACTCCTTGTATGGTCCGGAAGTCTTGGCTCCGATTATCCGAAAAACACCCTCGGCAACCGCAGGAGCCTCAGCCCACCGCTGGGCATCGAAAAGAACGGGGGAATACTGGGCCCAAAACGATTCATTCTCAAACCAGTCACGTTTTTTATCCATAAAAATCCTCTCACTTGCAAGTATACCACAATCGCCGTATACTTTGGGGAGGTAAAAAAAACAGGAATTTAACGTTTACAGAACGTATTACTACATTTTTCAGGAGTTTGAATATGGTTATTCTCACGCTTAATTGCGGCAGTTCATCGGCCAAGTATCAGGTCTTTAACTGGGAAACACGTGATGTTATCGCTTCCGGTGTCGTAGAACGGGTTACCCAGGAGGGCGGTTCCATTACCCACACAGCTCCGGGCAAACCCGAATACACCATGAAGCATGAATGTCCCAATCACACCATTGCGGTTGAACTGATTATCCGGACCCTTACCGATCCGGATGTCGGCGTCATTTCCGACATGAATGTTATCAAAGCGGTAGGACACCGGGTGCTGCACGGAGGCACTAAATTCACCAAATCGGTAATTGTTACCCCGGAAGTACTCGAAACGTTCCGTGACGTACAGGACCTCGGGCCTCTCCACAATCCAGCGAACATCATGGGTATTGAAGCCGCGAAAAAAGTGCTTCCCGATGTCCCGCATTGCGCCATCATGGACACTGCCTGGCATCAGACCATGCCGGAACGGAGTTTCCTGTATGCGGTTCCGCACGAATGGTATGAACAATACTCGGTACGCCGATACGGATTCCACGGAACAAGCTTTTTGTTTACTGCCAAGCGGGCCTCGGTTCTTCTCGGTAAAAAACCGGAAGATACCAATGTCATCATTGCGCATATCGGAAACGGCGCGTCCGTGTGCTGTGTACAAAACGGGAAGTGCATAGACACATCCATGGGGCTTACTCCCCTTGAGGGCCTTGTTATGGGAACCCGTTCGGGGGACTGCGATCCGGCGCTCTCGTTTTACATGATGCGCAAGGCGGGCATGAGTGTTGAAGACATTGACACCGCACTGAACAAGCAATCCGGTCTTCTCGGTATTACCGGGAAATATGCAGACCGTCGGGACGTGACCAAAGCAATGAAAGAAGGCAACAAACGGGCAAAACTTGCGTACGAGATAGAAACCTACCGTGTACGCAAATACATTGGCTCCTATATTGCGGCAATGGGGAAAATACCCGACGCGCTCATTTTCACCGCCGGCGTTGGCGAGTTCCACTCGCTCATGAGAGCCGGCTTCTGCAAGGACCTGGAACATCTG
>CAZVEL010000082.1:0-3687 GCA_964626305.1 uncultured Treponema sp.
AAGGCGACAGCAGATGACGGAATACAGGCCGCAATACGGGAAGGTATAACCCCGTATGTGGTCAACTTTGGAGACACCCGGGACAGTGAGGCTCCTCGGATTGCAATTGAAGCAGGCGGACTCGTATTTGATGCCGAAAACGACAAAGAACTCCTGGGAATCTATTCGTCGATCCGGGAACAAATACTCAATGAATACGCGATAACCTACACGGCGTCGATGATCCCCGGAGAAAAACGATATGTAACAGTATCATACGACGAAAGCCCATCAGATAGCAGACCTGAAGCAACACGTTACTATTACTCAGGAACGATTCTTGGCGGCACAACCCGACCACCCCGCTGGTATTTTGTACTATTTCTGATTATTCCGGCACTCCTGTGGTTTCTGTTGCTATTTTTCAAGCTTGAAAAACCGACGACCGAAGCCGGTATCCAGTTGCTATACGGAGCAAAGGGAATGCAGACAAAGGCCTTCCCCCTGAAAAACAACTTGACCGTCATTGGCGGTTCAAACACAGCAGACATCACTATTGCCGGAAACCCCGCTATGCAAGAAAGTGCGGCAACTATTGTCTTTGACAAAAAGGGCGGAACCTACACTATAGCAGCCGACTCGGACATGACCGTCAATAATAAGCCGGTCAAGTCAAAAAAACTCGAACCGGGAGACGTCGTCAACATTGCTGGCACGGTTGTTGTATACAATGACCCGTCAGAAAATGGAATAAACTGAATAAACTAAGCTCTGTCCCTCATGCGATTGCATATGCAATCGCCAAGCTCTGTCCCCGGCCCAGACCCTGGGTATTTTTTCTGAAAAGCTCTGTCCCTGTATGATACATTTCGCTAGAGTTCTGTCTTTGTACGTTTTCTGGCTTGCTTCAGCTCTTCGAGTGTGTAGGAATAGATACTCCCACAGTTGTGACAGCAGATTTCAACAGGATCGGATCCATTTTCAAGCATATCATCCAGTTCGGTAGAATCAAGTTGAAGTAAACGAAATAAATATACGTCGCGGCTACAAGGACAGTTGAAAACAATATCACGTTCAAGAACGACCGTTGGGGACAGAGCTCGAAACAAACCAAAGATGATATCTTCACGGTCCCCGCCTTCCGCAAACCATTGGCCTAGTGACGGTGCCGCACGAAACGCGTTTTCAGCTGAACGTATAATATCCGGGTCTGCACCGGGCATTGTCTGGAGATACAATCCTCCAGCGCCAACAACCTGGCCGGAAGTATCAAGCTGAATTCCGGTATTGAATGCCGTAGGAATCTGCTCCGAGCGTATAAAGTATTCTGCAAGATCTTTCGAGATATTTTTATGGATTATAGGGACAGAGCCGGTCACTGGTTCACGTACCCCCTCAGGGAAACGAGTGATTGAAACAGTCCCATCACCAAAATAAGGGGCAAGTTCCCAATTATCAGGGGGAGTCTCAACAGGTATGGGGTTCTGTAACAGGTAGCCTCGTACATACCCTTCACTGAAAGCTTCTACACGGAATCCGGCGGCAGGCCCGTTCGTATCATATCTAAATAGAACACGATCTCTCCCTTTCATGGTTGGAACAAGCAATGCCGCCGTTAAAGACGCCTGACCAAGAACCATGGTCTCCAGTGGGCCCAGAGCATGCTGTGCACGGACAGTGTTTACAAACCGAGTTCCATGAAAAAAAGCGCCCCTCATGGCACCATCGGCCAGAAGAAAAATGGACATCCCGTCAGGATGCATTGTCAGAAGTTTTTTTTCCAAAATAGGATCATCAAGAGAAACCTGTACCATAGTAAAATGAGTATACTGATTGACCCCGCTGGACGCAAGCAATGAAAAGGATTACATTTAAATCATTATCATGATGCCATTAACCACCAAAAAAATCATCAGAGACCGGGCAGCACTCCCGATGATAACACTTGCGCTGCCAATCGTACTCGAACAATTCTTCAGAATCCTTGTTTCATCAATTGATACCATTATGCTCAGTTCGTATTCACAACAAGCTGTAGCGGCGGTTGGATTGATCTCACAGTACATTTTTTTTATACACATTCTCTTTAATGTTATTTGCATAGGAACCAGCATTGTTTTGTCCCAGTATCTGGGGGCAAAGCGAGAAAATGAATCAAGACAGGTTGCCCAAGCTAGTGCTGTCATGGTTTTCTTTGTTGCTATAGCGGTATGCATACTTGTTCTTTCCGGAGGAAAACTGCTTCTGGCGCAATACTCCATTGAACCGGAAGTAAGAGCCTTCGCCTGGGAGTATTTTGCCATATTCGGAGGAATTGGTACCCTTTTTACTGCATTCAGTCTTCTTCAGGGAACAATACTACGATCCTACGGGTATGCCCGGGATGCCATGTACATCTCGCTTATAGCAAACATTCTCAACGTCATTGGAAATGCTATTGCTCTTTATGGGCTTTTCGGCTTACCGGTACTCGGAGTTCGCGGAGTCGCCGCATCATCGGCATTTGCACATCTTGTAGCATGTATCCTGCTTGCCCTGCGAATAAAAGGTCGTCCTGATGTACATTTCCCGCTCAGGGGATGGCAAAAGGTTCCCCGCATCATTTACAAGACAATCCTCAAGATTGGTATCCCTACAGCAGGTGAAAACATGGCCTATAATGTTGCACAAATCGTATTGATGGCGATGGTGTCAACACTGGGAACCTGGGCAATGTCTTCGATGATCTACGCACAAACAATTGCCCGTTTTGTTTTTGTGATTTCCGTATCTATAGGTAATGCGGTGCAGATCAAGACAGGTTATTTTGTTGGGGCAAAACGTCCAAAAGATGCGTATAAACGGGTTTTCCAGTATCAGGCCATCGGAACGGCGATTTCCGTCTCCCTTATCCTGTTGCTTAATCTTGTCAAAGGTCCGGTCATTTCCCTGTTTACCACTATCCCGGAAATTGCAGCGATGACATCATCGTTACTCCTGCTTTCGATTTATATCGAAACCGGTAGATCCCTCAACTTGATAACCATTCCGGCCCTGAAAGGAGCTGGCGATATCCGTTTCCCCGTACTCTATGGACTATTTTCCATGTGGTGCATCATGGTACTTGGTGCCTATTTCCTGGGCTTTAAGCTCGGCTTCGGGCTTCTGGGTATCTGGTTTGCAATCGGTACCGATGAAACTCTCCGGGGAATCGTCATGGTATTCAGGTGGAAAAGCAAACGCTGGATGACCAAAGCCATCGTTTAGGAGTTCCGGATAAATATGCTCCTGAAAAGGGACAGAGCTGTTTTTTTTGCATAGGCATTCTTTTTTTTTTCTCCCAAGCTTGACGAGTGCAAAAAGGCGTGATACAGTCTTACTATCGAATGGGTTCTTTGTTTATATTTTATAAATGTGTCCGACTTGACTTGAGTATGCTTTTGTGTCCTGCCTTTCTTGTGCTTGATTCCAGCAAACTGTGCCATTCCGGTATTCATTCGTAAAAACGACAAAACCGTCGAGATACCGCTTTTTTGGCGGTAGTATCAAGCATTACCGGAGAACGGTAAAGGATTCGTATGTCCCAGAAGATTTATGTAGGTAACATGAACTACGCGACCACTGAGGCCGCCCTGACGAACCTCTTCGGCCAGTATGGCGAAGTTGTTTCATCCATCATCATCAAGGATCGCTACACACAGCAGTCCAAAGGCTTCGGCTTTGTTGAGA
>CAZVEL010000083.1:0-2144 GCA_964626305.1 uncultured Treponema sp.
AAAGCGATTCCATTCAAGAAATACGCACCCTGCATCCACCAGGGCGCATAAAAAATATAAAGTATCGGCCAGCCGGGATAAGCCGATCCGGCACCAAGACGAACACCAAAAATATGATACCCGACATATTCGAATACAATGAGCCCTACGCAAAAGAGTAACGCGTTCATAAGCCACTTCAACCACCATTTGTCATGATGAAAATACGGTTCGACAACCAGATACCAGAACATCAACATGATGTACCATGCCAGCATGGGAAACAACATAAGACCCCGGATTTTCAGCGTAAAAACATTGTAGCTTGAATACATATCCCGGACCAAAAAAACAAAGACTATTCCGACAGAGATCGCAGGAACCCATGCCCAAAGTTTGTTCCGGTCAAAAATCAGTGTGAAGACGATTATCATGAGAGCAGCTGCTATCATGGCACTATCATAATTGACCTTTAGGAATAACAGAAAAATACCGAAACCGGCAAGCCAGGTTATACCTTTACAATGTTGCAGTTTTCTCACTGGGGACTCCCGGGTTTTTTGATAAAGATCATGAGTGACAGGGCAAAAAGTACAACGGCCGAGACCATAACGATAACCGTAAACAGGGTTTTTCCTGATGCGGTAACAGCTTCGGGAACTGCATGCTGAACCGGATTTCCGAGCGAGGCCGGGGCAATGCTGCCAGCCAGCACTTCGTCCTTGTATGCCGAAAGATCATACACAGGTTTTTCCAGCATGTTATTGCCGAATACAAGAACATACGGCGGATAGCCGCTTGGCTTGAAAACGAGATAATCCATCCGGTATCGGGCTGAAACCCCTTCAATATTCAGAGGCTCGTCATCCCGGTTTTCAATAATCAGCTTAAATGATTCGTCCCTGATACCGCTGCCGGGAAGCTGGATGGCAGTGTCCACCGCAAGAGTATCTCCGGACGGTATACGGTAGAGTTGTTTGGACACAATGTGTCTTGATCCTGATTGAATCTTCACGGTTCGTTTGAATAACACATCTGTATCAAGGGCAAGGGAAACAAGCCGAAGGCGGTCAGGATTTTTCACGTCCAGGATTGTTCGACCACCGCGATTCGTTTCCGAAATTTCGAAACCTAGCGGTATGTCTTTGAGGAAACCCTGTGATTCGCGTCTTTTCCGGTCAAGCCGGGGAGTTACGGTGCAGGCCGTTAACGGCGACGGTGCGTCCACAGTGATCCGCCAGAACTGATACAGGATGACCTCATTCATTTCCACAGACAGCTTCACCACATCGTCAAGACGGTAGAGAGTATCAGTCGCGATCTGGAACCACTCGCTTTTCGCCGTTCTCGCGAACACACGTACCTGACAGGAAAAGTCTGCTATGTCGGTCTCAAGAACAATCGCGTTTACCTCGCCTTCCCGGGGGAAATCGACAACCTGAAAATCATGGTGTATCACCGGTACTTCATCCAGGGTTTCTTCAATAATGCCGATTGCCGTGGTCTCGTACGAAACCTGTTCACTTGTTTCTTCGGTACGGGAGGAGTTGAGTATATACGGACAATACACACCGCGGGAATCCCGCACACGCAGATCATCCAGATCAGGCCGGGCAATGCGGTAGTGCAAGCCTGAAAGTTCCACGGAATAATACTCATGGTCGCCAGCGGGGACAAGAACGTCCTGCTCATGGGAAAAAGCGTCTGCGTTAACGGGATCCGCAACAACGAGTACGCCGGCAAGCAGCAGCATTATCACCATCACGATGCGAAGGGACGTGTTATGAGTCATGCTCGTCGCCTCCATCAAGGGCAATTTTCATTCGCTGGTACAGGAATGATATGACAATCAGAATAATCCCGTACCCGAAAAACGAAAGAATGCGCAGTTCAAGCGAAAGACTGGATAGATCGTAGATGAAAAACTTTGCGAGCGCTGCAATTACAAGAGCAAGCGCGCTTACCCTGAGCAACCGGTACCGTTTTGCGAATCCGTAGCTTACTGCACCGAGCGCGAACAGTAATACCGCCGTGGTAAAGGCAACAGTCTCCACACCAAGGTTGAACTGCACTATCATGAATGAAACAAGAACGGAAAGCATCCACGCCGCAAGAGCAGCAGGATACAATTCGAGAGACCGCATGCCCCGTTTGAGATACGCGAG
>CAZVEL010000084.1:0-4104 GCA_964626305.1 uncultured Treponema sp.
TTTTTCAGGTTCCGCCTTGAGTGTTACCGCCTTCATGGGTTCAGTAAATTCAAAACGTACACGGTCGGATCCAATAACCTTGAGAGGTTCTTCCATGTACAGATAGTTCAATGCTATGGTGACTTCTTCTCCGTCATACCGGCAGGGAATTTCCTCCCTTGCTGTTCCTATTTCAGTTTCCTGGGAACTGATAGTCAGGGAACCTGGAGCAACCGTCATGTAAATTCTTCTGGATTTCTGTTCAACAAGTAATGCAACACGTTTTAATGCTTCAACCATATCTTTAGTATCAACCTCGAAACTGTGTTCCTGAGTATCTGGTATTACCCTGCTGTAGTTGGGGAATTGACCTTCAATAAGTACTGATGAAAATTCATAGTTGGCGAATCGGAAAAACACATTTTTTTCACCAACCGCAATGGCCAGCGGTCCTTCATCATGGGCTCTACGGTTGATCAGTGAAAGAATTTTCGGTGGAATGATAACACCCTTAAATTCAGGAATTGAAACACCGAATTCTTTTGAGATGAATGCCAGCCGACGTCCATCAGTCGCAACAAGCTGTAATTTCTCGTCTACCTTTTCCATAAATACACCATTCATGAAATAGCGTGTTTCATCATCTGAAACAGAAAAAACAGTCTGATAAATCATTTCCTTGAATTCTTTTACCGGAACCTCAAAAAAGGATAAATTCTCCGGAACGGTAAATTCAGGATATTTATCGCTTGAAATACTTTTCAGTTGGAATCGGGCCTTTTTGGTAGCAGGACGAATAAAAATCTTTATATCGCTTTGTTCGAATTCAATATCTCCCGGAGGAAGTGATGAAATGATACTCATGAATTTGTCACAAAAAACAGTTGTTGAACCACTTTCCTGTATATCTACCGGTATTCTGGTTTCAAAGTTTACTTTGATATCAGTGGCCCGAATGGTTAGAGAACCATTTTCAGCGGAAAGAAGAACATTGGAAAGTATTGAAATATTGTTCTTTGTGGCAATTATTTCCTGAGCAATGGAAATTTCCTTTAACAGAGCGTCCCGATCAAAACTGAATTTCATAGTTCCTCCAATTCAGGCTATTTATATTAATATATATATAATAGCAGTAGCAATAATAGGGCTTGTTGAAATCTGGATAACCCGAATTTATTCTTGCAAGGTAAAGATTTACGTCTCTAACAACTTGCAGCTTTACCTGTCCCGGTTATACACATATCAACAGGATCAGGGTATTGGCAAATTCTGTCCACAACATACTAGCATGGTATGAACAGATCACAAACAAGTTTTAATTGTTATAATCCTTTATTAAGCCCTTGATTTTATTGATTGTCATTTCAAGAGTCGGTTCAGCTTTTAACCGTTCTTCTATCTTTTGACATCCATGCATAACAGTACTGTGATCCCGACCGCCGAATTCCATACCAAGTTCGGTGGTGGAATATTCGGTTATCTCGCGGGCAATAAACATGGCAAGCTGGCGGGGAAAGGAAATGGCTTTGGTTCGTTTTTTACCCCGGATATCAGCATAGGACAGGGAAAAATATTCGGCAACGACCTTCTGAATGGTTTCAACCGTAACATTTTTCTGTCTTGGAGAACCGAATGAATCTCTGAGCTGCTGTTGTGCGACCTCGATAGTAACCGGCTTCTTTGTAAGCTCAAAATAGGCAATAAGCTTGGTAAGAGAAGCTTCAAGGTCACGAACATTGGATGATATATTTTTTGCTATCAAATTTATTACTTCTTGCGGAATGCTCACACTACGCTGCTCCAGCTTCATGGAGAGAATAGCACAGCGGGTTTCATAACTTGGAGGAAGAAGGTCAACAGTAAGACCACGTTCAAATCGTGAACGAAGCCGTTCAGAAAGGTTTTTCAATTCTGATACCGGGCGGTCACAGGTAAAGATGATCTGTTTACTGGCGTCGTAGAGCGCGTTGAATGTATGAAAAAGCTCTTCTTGTGTCTCATTCTTTTTTTGCAAAAAGTGAATGTCATCAATGAGAAGAACGTCAGCCGTCCGGTATTTGTTTTTGAATTTCTGGGTTGTTGATGTTTTTATGGCATCAACAAATTCATTGGTAAAATTTTCCGCCGTTATATAGATAACCTTGTTCCCCCGTTCTCTCCAGGAAAGGTTACCGATTGCCTGCATCAAATGGGTTTTTCCAAGACCAACACCGCCGTAGATAAGGCACGGGTTATAAGCAAGTCCGGGATTTTTCGCTATGGCAATAGCCGCGTTTGCGGCAAAGGAGTTATTTTCTCCGATAACGAAATTTTCAAAGGTGTAGTCGTTTCGCAATTGTGGGTGGTTTTCTCTGATTACTGGTTGAACAAGCCGGGAGGATGAAGGAGCGTGGTTTGAGGAATCACCCTTTTCATTCTGTTTGCTGTTTGACGGCGGATTTTCCCGTTTCCTGGTTTTTACTTCGAATTCAACGCCTATTTTTTGGCCTGAAAGTTCATAAAGCGTTGTTTCAATGTGATTCTGATACCGCTGTATTACCTGATCGCGATAAAATGCCGAGGGAACTGAAACAACAACGGACGATTCCCGCGAAGATTCATATTCCATATTGAACCACATCGCGAATTCCTGCTCGGTTAGTTCTGATTTTAACTGATTGAGTGCTTCTTTCCAAAATATGCTGTAGTCCCAGTTACCCATAGCGCGCATTATACCCCTTCTTTACTTTTTTTGACAATGACGATATTATACAATTCACGCGTTTCTACTATATAAGGATACAAAATGAGTTCAGCCACATATTCAGCTAATAATATTACCGTACTTAAAGGGCTTGAGGCCGTCCGCAAGAGACCGGGTATGTATATTGGTTCAACGGGCCCTGATGGTCTGCATCATCTGGTCTATGAAGTCGTTGATAACTGTATTGATGAAGCCATGGCAGGCCATTGCGATACCATTACGGTTGTTCTGGAAAAGAACGATATCGTCCGTGTGGAAGACAATGGAAGGGGAATTCCCATAGACCTTCACGAGGGAGAAGGGGTAAGCGCACTTGAACTCGTTCTGACCCGGCTTCATGCCGGCGGAAAGTTCGACAAGGGATCCTATAAGGTATCCGGTGGGCTGCACGGTGTTGGTGTTTCAGTCGTCAATGCCCTGTCGGTCTGGCTTGAAGCCTTTGTTTCCCGGGACGGCTATGTGCATCATCAAAAATACGAGAAAGGCATCCCCTGCGAGTCCATACAGCAGCTGAACGAAACAGACAAGCACGGAACAACCATCCGCTGGATGGTTGATACATCCATTTTTACCGAAACTACCACGTATAATTTCGATGTACTGACCAACCGGCTCCGGGAGTTGGCCTTCCTGAACAGCGGAATAACCATTGTTCTCCGTGATGAACGGCTTACATCACCTAAAGAAATGGCATTCTCTTTCGAAGGTGGTATTCGTCACTTTGTATCTTTTTTGAATGAAAACAAAACCCCGCTTCACCCGGAGCCGATTTATATTGAAGGCGAGCGAGACGATATTATCGTGGAAGCCTCACTTCAATATAACAACTCCTATGGGGAAGCGATGTTCAGTTATGTTAATGACATAAATACCCGTGAGGGGGGAACACATCTGGTGGGATTCCGGAGTGCGCTTACCCGGGTGCTGAACGAGTTTCTCAGGAATTCAAAATTTGCCAAAAAAATGGATGAAAATTTTTCCGGGGATGACATACGAGAAGGGCTTACCGCGGTTCTCTCGGTAAAAGTGCCCGAACCCCAGTTTGAAGGACAAACAAAAACCAAACTCGGGAATTCGGAAGTTCGCGGAATAGTAGACAGCTTTGTCTCCGAACAGCTGACGTTGTATTTTGAACAAAATCCGAACGTAATAAATGCCATTCTGGAAAAGGGTGTTCTTGCGGCCAAAGCCCGCATTGCCGCACGTCAGGCCCGGGATGCGACCAGAAAGAAGAACTCGATAGATGGAGCCGGACTTCCCGGAAAACTGGCAGACTGTTCGGAAAAAGACGCGAGTAAATGCGAAATATACATTGTTGAAGGTGACTCAGCCGGTGGCTCTGCCAAGATGGGCAGAAACCGGCGGTTCCAGGCCATTCTTCC
>CAZVEL010000085.1:0-2709 GCA_964626305.1 uncultured Treponema sp.
CATGACGATGTCACGGATGGCGATAACGCTCGGGTACCATACCTTCAGGAAACCTTTCCGGATTGATAACCGGGTGGTGACCGGAGAAACGACGACTCATGCGGACATGGTCGGTCTTCTCGAGAACCCGGAGAGCCGGGAATCGTTTAAACGGTTATACACGAGGCGGCAGGTATGGACGCATCAGCTGCAGCAGGCTGAGTGGATGGCAGATATCTGGCTAAAACGTAAGAAAAACCCGCCAGTTGTGTGCTTCCGGACGGGTGTGGTACCCTTAAAGGGTCAGCCGGGCAACGGCTGGGTCGCCCGGCATCTTGTGGTGTAATGGGTATGTATTCCAAAATGTTTTCAACAATTTTGGTAGCAGCAAGTATACATTACCCCACGAGCTGAAGTATACTCCCATTCATGAACATCAAGCTGTCCACTGATAAAATCCAGCTTTTTGCGTACTTCAGCGGAATTTCTCTTGTTGGTTCTCTTATACTGTCGCTTCCCTTCTTGTACATTTCAGATAATTCTCCGTCGTATATAGACTGTTTATTTACTGCGGTCTCCGCCGTTTGTGTAACAGGGCTGTCTACTGTTTCCATGGATATATATACAACTGGCGGGTTCTGGGTGATCATGATTTTGATTGAATTGGGCGGCCTTGGGATAATATCATTCTTTTCATTGTATATTGCCGGATCGGGAAGAAAAATTTCATTGGTAAATCGGGTTGTTGTACAACAGTTCTACATTGATGATGTTGAAACAAATCCCAGGAAAATAATCAAATCGATTGTACTTTTTACACTTTCCATTGAATTACTGGCTGCATTGCTTATGGTTCATACCTTTGATGCAGCTGGCTCCGGGCGTCCCTTTTTTGATTCTCTTTTTCATGCGGTTTCTGCCTTTTGTAATGCCGGTTTTTCTACGTATTCCACAAGTCTTACTGGTTTTAAGGACTATCCTGTTATTGTATGGACGATAATAGTTCTTATTATTACTGGCGGGCTCGGGTTTATGGTCCTGACTGATGTATGGAAAAAAATACTCAGGAAAAAACGTCGGCTTGCCATGCATTCTTCGGTGACGCTCATGGTAACCGGTATTCTTGTTTTTCTTGGCATAGCGGTGCTTTTTCTTTTAGAGTATACAGGGCCTTTTCGTTCCATGACGGTCGGGAATCGTTTTATGGTTTCATTTTTTCAGGCTGTTACTCCGAGAACCGCGGGCTTTTCCCTGATGGAGCAACATCTTTTTTCTCCATTTTATCAAATGATAACCCTGATATTTATGTTCATTGGAGGTTCTCCTGGCTCAATTGCCGGTGGAATTAAAACGACCACTTTTGCGATTGTTTTCCTATATGCATTAAAGGGTTCTGTTGGTCGTAATGGTTTAACGGTGGGCAAACGTGCTATATCACCGGAAATAATTGAGAAAGCCTTTAACATCATGGCAAAAAGTCTAATGTTTATTATTGGCGCATTATTGCTTCTGCTTTTTGTTGAATCACGGAAAATTTTATCTCATCAATTCACCATTTTTGATGTTGTGTTTGAAACAGTTTCGGCTTTTTCCACCGTTGGGCTTTCCCAAGGAATTACAAGTGAGCTGTCTTTTGCAGGAAAGGCTGTTATAATAGCAACAATGTTTATTGGACGTGTAGGTATTGTTGCTATGGCTGCAGGATTCTTCAGGAATGATAAGGAACGTTTTTTCGAATATCCTTCGGCCAATATCGCATTAGGATAAACAGGGAGGTTAGTGTGAAACAATTTGCCATAATCGGTCTCGGTGCTTTCGGGACCCGTATGCTGGAGGAACTTCTTGATGTAACAGACGAGATTATTATCATCGACAAGGACAAGGAAACCATCGAGAAATACAAAGATCGTGCAAAAGCTGCGTATGTTACCGATGCCATCAACGAAATTGCTCTTTCAAAGATTATTCCCGAGGACATAGATGCGGTAATAGTTGATCTCGGTGGTAAAATCGAGGTTTCCATCATGACGACAAACTATTTAAAAAAACTCGGTGTCAAGAATATAATGGTCAAGGCACAAACGGACGAACATGGTGAAGTCCTTTCCATGGTCGGTGCAACACAGGTTATCTTCCCTGATCGCGAGGCGGCAAAGAGGATTACTCCCATGCTTGCTTCATCTCTTTTATTCAATTACCTCCCCATTTCCGAAAATCTTGCTCTTGCGGAGGTTCGTGCGAATGATTTTTGTGTAGGTAAAACACTTATCGATGCAAATCTCAGGAAGGAATTCGGTTTGAATGTAGTTGCCATGCGAAATCTGGACCAGGATGATTTCCACTTTATCAATGATCCTTCGTATGTATTCGCAGAGGATGACATTTTGCTTGTTGCCGGCAGAGAAGATGCTATTGGAAAATTCTCTTCAAATGAGAAATCTTCGTCAAGAAAGAATTCCGGCGGTTATTTTAAATCCTTCTTTCCAAAGCATTAATTCTTTTCTGTAAGATTTCGTGCGTACAAGCGGGACAGTTCTTTGAGCCATGCTGCTTTTTGCCTGCTGAAATGGCTGTTGTTCATCCGCCAGGTCCAGTTTTTTCCGAGTGTTGAGGGGGTGTTCATTCTTCCTTCCCTTCCGATTGCATAGATATCTTGAAGCGGAACTACGGCATAATCTGCAACTGAGCTGAAAGCGAGTCGTACAAGGTTTTCAACAAGGGTATTGTTGT
>CAZVEL010000086.1:0-2367 GCA_964626305.1 uncultured Treponema sp.
GAAAGCGGAAACAGCGCTCTATGACACAAACCGGTTCCAGTCAACCGATAACGGCAGTCCGCGCAAAAGCGAAGGCGGCACGGTAATCCCGATCGATGCCTGCGTCCTCCAGTGCCCGGGTCCCATCATGCGTCTCAAACACGAAGCGGACAAGCTTTCTATTGGAGACCGCATCACCATCCGTGCTACCGATCCCGGTTTTGCCCGCGATGTGAAATCCTGGTGCTCGCTGACCGGGAATACGCTGGTATCCCTCAACAATGCGAACGGCATCATCGAAGCGGTTATCGAAAAAGGCGGAAAACAGGCGACCAGCAATGCGCCTTCATTAAACGCCGCGTCCCTCATCGTCTTTTCAAATGATTTTGACCGTACCCTTGCCTCATTTGTACTTGCAAACGGCGCGGCAGCATCAGGTAAGGACGTTACCATGTTCTTTACCTTCTGGGGGCTGTCGGTGCTGCGCAAGAAAAAACCTGGTTACGTAAAAAAGGACCTCATGGGACGTATGTTCAGCTCCATGATGCCCGGCGGCATGCATGCTCTGTCCCTCTCCGCGATGAACTTCGGTGGCATGGGGCCGAGGCTCATGAAACGGCGCATGAAAAAAAAGCAAGTCGACCAGCTTGAAACGATGTTCGCGCAGGCTAAAGCGGCCGGCGTACGCATGATAGCTTGCCAGATGTCTATGGACATCATGGGCATCACCGCCGGAGAACTCCTTGAGGGAGCGGAAATCGGTGGAGTTGCCGCCTACATGGAAGCGGCGAGCAAAAGCGGAATAAATCTCTTTATCTAAGGCGAAACCGGGCGTATACTGGATATATGGATATCCAGATACGACCGGTCAGTGTAAACGACGCGAATGCGATCAGGGACATTTTCCGGGAAGTAATACAGGACGGAACAAGTTATGTATTTTCGGCCGAGACGCCGGATGCTGACATTCATGCGTACTGGTTTGCCCCGGAGGCGAAAACCTTCGTGGCCGAAGACCGGGGATGGGTGCTCGGTATGTACAAGCTCATCTCCGCATTTCCCGGACACGGTTCACACCTCGCGACTGCATCCTTCATGGTAGCCCCGGGTCAGCAGCGGCGGGGAATCGGAACACGCCTCGCCGAACACTGCCTCATCGAGGCAAAAAAAGCCGATTTCAGGGCCATGCTTTTTCCCTACATCATCTCCACAAACGAGGGTTCGGTGAATCTCTGGAAAAAAATGGGATTTTCTGTAATCGGAACAATTCCCGGTGGATTTAACCATCGTGAGCTTGGTTTTGTGGACACACACATAATGTTCCGGACACTTGAAGATATACCGGAGTGAGTCATGGTTCCGGGCAGTAAATGTAATTCGGACTGAGTCACAGTTCCGGGCAGTAAACGGCATCCTGGAATAAACGCGCCCCAAACACAGTCGTGCAGCATATTATTTTGCTTTCTTTTTCCCTGCAACCTGTATATCCCGCGCTTTCTGGCGGAATGTCGCGGCCATTTCGGGGACTCCCTGCAGATCGTATACATGGGCCACTTCCTCCCATCCGCGGGTATCTTTGGGAAAGCGGTCCACAACTTTTCTGAACAGCACCAAAGCTGCCTGATAATCCTTCGCACGAACACAGAGGCGTCCTTCAATCAACAGCGAGTCGGCAGTCGGCTTGAACGCCTTATTGGCACTTTTCATGAGTTTCCGGGCGGATTCGGTTTCGCCCATGCGGTCCAAGCAGTACACAAGACTGGAAAGAAGATTCCGGTCATCGGGCGTTTCACGCAAAAGACTTCGGTACAAAATGGCGGCTTTACGGTACTGTCCGGCTCTTCGACGGTACAGAGCGAGCTGGCGTTCAATACCGGAGGCAGGAGACTGTCCGAGTAGTATTTCAAGCTGATCCGCGGCATCTTCCCATTGTTCATTCTCTTCCAGAAAATATATCAAATCACGGCGGATCCTGGAATTGTCACTCCACAGTGCAAGATATCCCCGGTACGCTTCAAGTCTCTGCCCGGGATCGTCAAGCTGTTCCAGACTCGCGATGTACCCGAGCCAGGCGTCTTCGTTAGTCTGTTCAAGCTGCAGCACTTTGTCATACCAGCCGACGGAAAGGTCAAAAAGACCAACGCGGAAATAGGTCCTCGCCAGTGCTTCCATGAGTTCCGGATCGGCGCCAATCTGCAGAACGGCTTCCTGCAATTCCGGCAGGAGCACCGCCGGATCACTGTCGGTATTTGCACGGCAGAGTGTCCGATAATAATGTACCAGAGCCGGATCACAACCGGCCCGTTCCGCGCGATTGGCCACACCGCAAAGCCCTTCCCAGTCCCGTTCACTCTTGAACACCATAAGAATACCGTAATACGGCTCGGG
>CAZVEL010000087.1:0-6260 GCA_964626305.1 uncultured Treponema sp.
ATTCGGACAGAATTCGGGTCGGGTTACCGGGCGGCTGAATGAGATAACCCGTCGCATACGACCTCCTTCGGGGAGAGAAAAAGAGATATCCCCGAAAAGAAATATAGGCAGAATCATGGGTTATTGGCTGGAAAAGTGAAAAGAAAAGAGAAAAAAAACCAACAGAATTGGCAGCAGTATATAAAGGTTCCTTAAAGTTTACCGAAATTGTTATCAGTATGAACTATGTAAGAATCGTACTGCCGTTATTCATCGGTACATTACTATACTCGCTTCTCAGCTTCACTGCAGGACCGAAGGGTCAATGGCCATATGCACAGCTCGAAGTGGAGTATGCCCGGTTACAGAAAAATATTAATACTCTGTATGAAACGCAATCATCACTTGAATCCCGTCTGGCAAATCTTTCCTCGGATCCCGATACCATAACCGTGTATGCCCATGAACTGGGCTTTGTGCATGAAGGTGAACAACTGATAAAACTTGCAGGATTCAGCGGAGGAATTGACCGTAATCTTGTTGCAGGATCTCCCGTTGTGTTAAAAAAACCTCATGCTCTTCCTGAATGGATTTGCAAGCTTGTTGGAGTACTTTCCGGCTTTCTTGCTTTCTTCGGAATTGATTCCCTTTTCCGGAAGTCTGTTGCCAATACCCATAAAACGCGGAAGAAATCTCGAAAACACGACCGGGCGCTTCAGTAGTAGTATCGTTCAAATCCCTATTTTCTAACCCATGAAACCTGATGTTCCGCATTCTCCATGGTGAGGATGTTTTCCCCATCGTTTTTTATTACAACCGTTTTCTTTGTTCCGGACAGTGTATTTTGATCCTTTGAGATGAGAAACCGCCATTCAAGCGGGGGAGCAATGTTTGCAGCCTGCCGTGCAACCGGATCGGGGAGATCGTCGAACTGGCGGGGATTTGCGTTCCCCTTTTGGCGCACAACAAGGTCTCCATTCGAAACAATTACTTCGAGAGAAATTGAAACCCCGCTTGAAAGAACGGCGACACCACGTCCGCCACGGAGAAGCATAATTTTTTCTATTCCCGGCTCTCCTTCCCAGGATCCGGCGAGAGAATCAATGCTGGTTACTGAAACCAGATTGTTTTCTTCCGGCGGACGTTCTTCCCGTTTCTCCTGTTCAGGTGTTGAGCGGGCATGAACAGGGTCGTCGGGATCAGGAAGACGAACTGACTGGTCAAACAAATCCCGGACGAGCATACGGGACTCCAGCAGTATGCGATTGGAATTTTCATAAACCCGTGAGATAAGCCGTGTTACATTAAGCGGCCCGCCCTTGAGAACGAGTTCCAGCTTTATTCCATCGGGCTGACTGGATATTGATCCAAAAAAGACATAATCGGTTCCGTCGGGAACTCCCATGTCCAGGGGAAGTGAATCTGAACGCATATCCACAATCCGGTATGTCCGCAGTTCCCGGATAAAGGAATAAACCAGATCGTTAACCGAGACAGTAATGTTTTCACTCAGATCACGCGATTGCAAGGAGAAAACGGCAACAGAGGGGAGACTTTGACTCTGGACCGTACCGGACAATGCAAGCAAAGCGCACGCAATACCGAGAATCCGTTGAATCTGTCCTGACCCCTGTTTATTCTTATCCATTATTCCTTGAACGGATTTCACGCTGAAGATCACGTTTGACATCACGGTCCCGGATATCCGCCCGCTTGTCAAACACTTTTTTACCCCGACAGATACCAATTTCAACCTTTATTATACCATTTTTCAGGTAAAATTCGAGAGGGATCAGCGTGAAACCTTTTTCGTCAACCTTTCGCGAGAGTCTTTTTATCTCATCCCGATGTAAAAGCAGTTTTTTGGGACGGTCGGGATCATGATTGAATATTGAAGAATACACATAGGGAGTAACATGGAGGCCCATGAGCCATACTTCGCCATCCCGTATTTCTGCGAATGCGTCAGGAAAGGATATGTTGCCGGAACGGAATGATTTTACTTCGGTGCCCTCAAGCACTATTCCGCACTCAAGTGACTCTTCCACGGTGTAGTTGTATCGGGCCTTTCTGTTTTTAGCCAGAAGCTTGACCGGTGCGTTTGTACTCATTGAGGGGATTATAGGTATTCCCGAGTATACTTGTCAACGATGCGAGACAATGGTAGAATTCAAACTCCGCAATTTTCACACCAGAGAGGTTGTTCATGCCCGCAAAATGGCACAAGTATTCATACACCGCACAGCGAGAAGAACGAAAAACGTTAGTTCTCATACTCATATTTTTACTGGTATTACTCGTCCTTTTTACCCTGATACATAATTACGCTGTTACCATGTATCGTATCCAGTCTGAAACCATGCAACCGACCCTTTCCCCGGAGGACCGTGTCATTTCAACACCATTGTATTCTACAGAACCTCTTGAAGAAAACGGACTTTCGATTCTGGTTCCGGCTCGGCGGGGGGATCTTGTCGTCATTTCCCCGGCCAACAGTGATCAGCCCGGTAAAATTAAACGCATTCTCCGATCCTTTGTCTCATTTGTTACCTTTCAGCGAATCATTCCCTTTTCCTCTAAGGATACTCCGGGGAAAAAACCGGTCATTCGCCGCCTTCTCGGTTTTCCCGGAGACACCCTCTATTTTGAATCGGGGATTCTGCATATAAAGCCTGCCGGTACTTCACATTTTCTGACTGAATTCGAACTGGTAGAGCGGAGTTATGAACTGCAGATTGAACCACTCCCTGATAATTGGGACAGCGGATTACCTTTTTCCTATTCTTTTCCTGAAACTACCCTTGGTGGGGATGAATACTTTGTCATGTGTGACAATCGGCGTAATGCCGGTGACAGCAGAATCTGGGGATCAACCGGTAGGGCCCGTATCATCGGCAAGGTACTTGTACGCTATTGGCCGTTCGGTCTTTTTGAGCAGTTTTGACCACGGACCGTATTCCCTCACTGTACATTCACATTCCCCTGTGCACAAGAAAATGCGATTACTGTGATTTTTTCTCCTGTACGTCCGCTGATTTTCCCGCGGATTCCTCTCCGGTTACCCGGCGGATCAGCCGCTCACTGGTACGGGAAATCGGTCAGAGGAGCAGGGAATTTTCTGTATCGGAGTGGAACACGGTGTACATCGGAGGAGGAACCCCGAGCCTGCTTTCACCGGAGGATGTTTCGCATCTTTGTTCGTCTTTCTCCTGTAACGGGGAGGTCAGCATTGAAGCAAATCCCGAAAGCATAGCTGAACCATGGCTTTCCGCCGCTTCAGAAGCGGGTATTACCCGTCTGTCGATGGGAATTCAAAGTTTACATGATCCGCTCCTTCGCTCAATCGGACGAACAGGGAATGCACAATCAAGCCGTGATGCTCTTGAGCGGGTTGCCGCTATATGGAAAGGTGAATTATCGGTCGACCTTATCTGCGGCATCCCCGGTCAGAGTGCGTCCATGCTTTTGAACGATATCAGGGAACTGGCAGGCTATCCGGTGGATCATGTCTCGCTGTATTCCCTCATGGTTGAACCGGGAACACAACTGTCATATCGTCTTGAACACACCCCCGGCTTTCACCTTCCGGATAATGAACAGGACCTGTGGTTTTCCGCCCGGGATGCGCTCGAGGAAGCTGGTTTTATGCAGTATGAAGTATCGAATTTTGCCAAATCTGGTGCCGAATGCCGCCATAACCTTGTGTACTGGCACATGGATCCCTACCTTGGGGCCGGTCCTTCTGCAGTGGGAACCATGCCCGTCGGTGATGAGTCGGTTCGATATACGAACACCCGGGACCTGAGCGCCTGGCTTGAAAATCCGGCAGGTCATCAGGAAATAGAGTACATTTCCCGTCAGGATACCCTTTTTGAGGTACTGCTCATGGGATTCCGGCTGAACGCAGGAATCTCCCGAAAAAGATTTGAAAACAGGTTTTCCGCTGATATACTGGATGTAATCACACATACCATTGAATTATGGAAAAACAAGGAATTGCTCGTAGTAACTGAAGATTCAATCGCATTGACCCGGAACGGACTGCCTTTGTTGAACCGCTTTCTTTCGGACTGTATGGGGGAGTTGCACAATCAATGAAAAAATCGAATCGATTTCTCATGATACTCAATCACCCCTCAACAAAAAACATAATGGTTCTTACCGCATTCTTTTTTCTTCTCATGGTTGCCATACTCCTGGCAGAACGCGGTGACAACAGCAAAATAGCATCTTTTTTCGACGCGTTCTGGTACACCATCGTAACCGTTACAACAATCGGTTATGGAGACATAACCCCGGCTACAACGGCCGGAAGAGTTATTGCGGTAATAATCATGCTCGGCGGGGTAGTCTCGTTCGGTGCGGTAAGCGGAAAGATAGCGTCGGTTCTCGTTGAACGGCAGCAAAAAAGAAACAGGGGATTCGCACAATTGAAAAAGAAACGTGACCATCTGGTGCTCTGCGGCTGGAAACCGGAAATGGAACAAATAATTTCCGGAATTCTCGCATCCAATCCCGGTATGTCTCCTTCGGACATAGTTCTGGTAACCAGCGCAGCGGAAACGGTTTTGTTCCCGCTGCTGTCAAACAAGCAGTTTCAGGGAATCATCTACGTAAACGGCGATTTTACCGAAGAAGAAACGCTTTCCCGTGCAAACATTGAGCGTGCTGAAAAGGTACTGGTTCTATCCGATTATTCAAAGGATTATTCTCCCATGGAAATGGATTCCCGGACCGTACTGGCCGTTCTGGTTATAAAAAAACTCAACAGAACCTGCTATGTTGTGGCCGAGCTTCTCGACGAAAAATTCAAGAAGCATCTTGAAAGTGAACACTGTGATGAGATAATTCTTTCCCGCCATTATGAGCAGGAATTGCTCGCATCCGCATCCAGCGGAACCGGTATGAGTCATGTTCTCAACAGCATGTTTGGCGACAAACATGGCCTTTCTGTTGTTCCGGTCCCGAAAGAATTCATCATGAGACCATTTGAAGACTTGTGTGATCATTTTGACCGGACCGGGGCAGGTATCGTTATAGGGCTATTGGAGAATACCGGCAACTATTTTCTGAGAAAACAGGAAGCCCTGAGTGAAGCCCAGAAAAACCCGGATATTACCGAGGTTGTGAACAATCTGAAAAAGGTCAAGGAAATGAAAAGCAATCAAACTGTTCTTGCACCGGAAAAAAAGTATACAGTCAAGAATTATTCAAGGGCCATTATTGTTCAAGGTTCAAAAAACAGGACGGGAGTTTCCGTATGAGCGCAGAAATACTGGACAGACTTCGTAAAATCCCCATTTTTTCAGGGCTTGCAGATATTCCCGAAAGTCTTGAACGGGTAGCCGCCAAACTGAAAAAGCAGGAGCATCCGTCCGGATCTGCCATTATTTCGGAAGGTGAGGACGGGGACGCCCTGTACATACTGAACAGGGGCTGTGTACGGATTTTAAGAAACACGCTTTCAGGAGAACCGTTTGCATTGGTCAATCTCGATGCGGACCAGAACATTTTTTTTGGGGAAATAGCCCTTATCGATCATGATCTCCGCTCGGCTACCGTCCTGGCGGTAAGCGACTGTGAGACACTCACACTGTCCCGGAATGATTATCTTGCGCTGTGCGAAGAAGATCCGGTTGCGGGCTTCAGAATAACCTTCCAGCTCGCGCTCAGGCTCAGTGCTACAATGCGTAAATCCAGCCGTGACATGATTACCATGTATCAGGCCCTCATCGACGAAATCAGTTAAAAAAAGTATTCAGCCGGGCATAGAGACGGCCGATCGTCTCCTTTGATTTCTTGTCCACGGTGTCTTCAGATTCATCGATGAGGGTTTCGAGACTGGCGATTGATTCATTAAGCGCGGTATGAAATCCACGTGAACATTTGAACCAGTACCGGCCGGCACCATCGGTATAAAGACAAATAAAGCCCAGTTCACGACTTTTTTCCTTCGCCACGGTTACCCGGAATACCCAGGAAAGATTTTCTACAAGCGCGGAAAAATCCTCCGGGAATCTGAAATTTCGCTTTCTCGGCCAGTCAGAGGCGGACACCGGCTTGAGATTAAAGGCGGAGGCGATCCTGACAATGAGATCAAGTTTTTCTCCCGCGAGCAGCTGATACTTTCCGGTGGTTATCTTTCCCCGTAATCCGGAAAGCTGCCGCATGTGAGAATCCGACCATTCCATCGAGGCCAATGCCGATGTAAACTCGTCGAGCGGCAGGGTAGCCTGCTTTTTTCCCTTTATCTTGACGCCCGGGAAAGATCGCCCGCCAAT
>CAZVEL010000088.1:0-6120 GCA_964626305.1 uncultured Treponema sp.
TTGAACACACCGAAACAATAGATCTGGCCGGTATACAGCTGCTGCTATCGTTTTTCCGGGAAGCGGGACAACGGGAGATCCCGGTTCGGTGCAGCGGAACCCTTTGTGAGCAATTTGTGCGGCGCCTGAAATTGTTCGGATTGTGTAAAGAGGCCTGTGATTCACCGGAACAGCTCTGTGAGACACTGAAAAACTATTTTGGCGAACGGTGAGGCAAGGAGCGAATATGGCAGATGAGCGATTTATTGAGACCTTCCGTGAAGAGGCCCTGGAGCTGCTTGGAACCCTGGAAAACAATCTCCTTGAGCTGGAAGAAAACCCCCGGGACCCGGAGCTGGTATCCGCTGTTTTCCGGGTAATGCATACCATTAAAGGGTCTGCCGGCATGTTCGGCCTTGAGCGGATTTCCGGTTTCGCGCACCAGGTAGAGTCGATCCTTACTGCGCTCCGGGAAGGTCGGCTTGACGTAAGCAGTGAACTGATAGAAAAAACGTTAGAAGGGCGGGACAAGGTACTTGCCATGCTGGATGACCCTTCAACCTGTACCGGTCCCGTGACGAATGAAGACGCGGACTTCCTTGAATCTTTCCGCGCTTTAGTGGGAATCGCGGAAGAAAAGAAAGAAACAGAACAGGTCGAAACAAACAAGGATCGGCTGGCGTTCCCCCAGGTGTGGAGGATCCATTTCGCACCCGGCAAGGATGCCTTCCGGTTTGGCGCGAATCCCCTTTCCACAATCCAGGAGCTTTCCGGTCTTGGTGAAACCGTTGTTGTGCCGGTTATGAGCAAGCTGCCGGGTCTTGCGGATATGGATCCCGAGGATTGTGTAACCGCCTGGGAAATTTTTCTTACCACAACCGCTACGGAAAACGAACTTCGGGATGTATTCATTTTCATGGAAGGCGTCGCGGAGATTGACATTACCTGTCTCAACGAACTCATTGACGAAAATACACCGGAAAACAAGAAGCTTGGTGAAATTCTCGTTGAGAAGGGTGTAATAGATCAGGCCCGCCTGGAACATGTGCTCAAGACACAAAAGAGAATAGGCGAGCTTCTGGTAAAAGAAAAACTGGTCAAACCGGCAGATCTCCAGCTTGCACTTGAAGAGCAGAATCATATGAAAAAGGCGAAGCGCCTGAGGACTACCGCCACGGATATGAGTACGATCCGGGTGAAATCAGAAAAGCTGGACGAACTCATGGCCCTTGTGGGAGAACTGGTAACCAATCATGCACGGATACAACAGTCGGTACGTCTTTCCTCCGGAAACGATGAGCTTGTGGCCGTGGTGGAACAGTTTGGACGGCTTGCCGACGAATTGCGTAACAACACTATGAGTATCCGTATGGTTCCCATCGGTACCACCTTTACCAGCTTCAAGCGTCTGGTTCATGATCTTTCTGCGGAACTCGGAAAAAAGGTTGATCTGGTAACCGAGGGAGGCGAAACCGAGCTGGACAAGACCGTCATTGAGAAGCTGAATGATCCGCTGGTACATATTATCCGGAACAGTCTTGATCATGGCATAGAAAAACCGGATGAGCGGAAAGAACGCGGGAAAAGTGAAAACGGAACCATCAGGCTCAGCGCCTCACAAAATGGTGCGTTGGTGTATGTACAGATCGAAGATGACGGGCATGGACTGGATGCATCGAAAATCCGGTCGAAAGCGGTTGCGCGTGGTATCATCGGGCCGGATGACACGCTTTCCGAACAGGAACTCTACCGGCTCATTTTTGCACCCGGATTTTCGACAAAGGAATCGGTAACCGAGGTTTCTGGTCGCGGTGTGGGAATGGATGTGGTTAACCGGCAGATGGAGCTGATTAACGGTTCCGTAGATGTTGAAAGTTCTCCGGGCGTGTATACCCAGATTACCCTGAAAATACCCCTGACTCTGGCAATAATTGACGGACTTCTCGTACGTCTCGGTAACGATTCCTTCGTTGTTCCCCTTTCATCTGTTGTGGGCTGTATGGAATACATCCGCCCCGAAGAGAAAACAGAACAGGAAATCGTTATTTTCCACGATCGGCAGCTTCCGTTTATCAATATGCGGCGGTTCTTTTCTGTTGACGGAGAACGCCCGGCGATAGAGCAGATGGTGGTCGTTTCGGTAAAGGATCAACAGACGGGATTACTTGTGGATCAGGTGCTGGGAAGCAACCAGACCGTTGTAAAACCCATCGGGAAGCTTTTCCGTCGGGCTCAGGGTGTTTCCAGTGCATCCATTCTCGGAGACGGTTCCGTAGCCCTTATTCTGGATATTGAGCAAATATTTGCCGAATCGGAGAAAGCCGCGACATGACTGAACAGACCTTCATGCGCTTCAAGGAATTCATTGAAGGGACGCTCGGTATCAAAATTCCTCCGGCAAAAAAAGTCATGCTTGAATCACGTTTTTCAAAACGGGTTCGCGCGCTCGGGCTGACCAGTATGGAAGACTACTGTGATTATGTTTTCAGCCCGGAAGGATATGATCTGGAAATCCAGCAGCTTATGGATACGGTTACCACAAATGAAACCAGTTTCTTCCGCGAGGCGCATCATTTTGAATTTCTCGAGAAAACGGTGCTCCCGCAATATGTTAAACAGGGACTCAAAGATCTCAACATCTGGTCCGTAGCCGCGGCCACCGGACAGGAAGCGTATACGCTTGCCATAACAATGGAAGAATTCATGAGCAGGACCGGGTATCGATTTAACTACCGGATTCTCGGAACTGATATCAGCGAGGCAGTGCTTCACATTGCGAATACTGGAATTTATACTGAGCACCAGGCAAGTAAAATTCCCGGCCCCTTGCAACGGCGATATTGCCGCAGGAATCGCGATCCTGACCAAAAAAACATACGAATAATTCCGGCTATACGGGACCGGGTTGTATTCGGAAAAATGAATCTCATGAGCGAAAATTATCCTCTGGGCAAACAATACCAGATTGTCTTTTGCCGCAATGTATTCATTTACTTTGAACGTGAAACCCAGAAAAAGGTGCTCAACCGGATCTTCAGACACATTGCGCCGGGCGGGTATCTCTTTATGGGGCATTCGGAGAATCTTTCAAATACGGACTTGCCCCTGAAAAGCGTTTCGTCTGCGGTATACCGGAAGGCAGGCAATACATGATTTCTGTAATGATTATTGATGATTCCGCCGTGGTCCGCAGGACGCTCTCCGAGGTTCTTTCGAAGGAAGACGATATCAGGGTTGTTGAAACGGCGAGTGATCCTTATGATGCGGCGGAAAAACTCAAACAGATTGTTCCGGATGTAATTATTCTCGACATAGAAATGCCGCGGATGGATGGGCTAACCTTTCTCCGTAAACTCATGAGCCAGCACCCCATTCCGGTGATTATTTGTTCAAGCAAAGCGGAAGAAGGGTCCCAGAATGTTTTTCAAGCCATGCGTTTTGGCGCCGTGGACATAATTCAGAAGCCGAAAGTTGGCACCCGTCAGTTTCTTGAAGAGTCCCGCGTGACCATATCGGACGCAATCCGCGCCGCGCAGCTCACCCGGATTGAGAAAATCGTTTCGGTTCCCTTTTCGCCAGCACCCAAACTTACCGCCGATGCCGTTCTGCCGCCTCCTGGACAAACCGTGGCCATCGATACCACCGAGCGTGTGGTAGTTGTGGGTGCTTCAACCGGGGGAACCGAAGCCCTCCGTGTTTTTCTTGAGGCCCTTCCGATTGACTGCCCCGGTGTAGTAATTGTTCAACATATGCCCGAACATTTTACCGCGGCGTTCGCCTCCCGTCTGGACGGGATATGTGCCGTGAATATAAAGGAGGCTGAAAACAACGATACCGTGTTGCGCGGGCGTGTCCTTATTGCTCCGGGAAACCGGCACCTCCTGTTGAAGCGTTCTGGCGCCCGGTATTATGTGGAAGTAAAGGATGGCCCTTTCGTTTCCCGCCACCGCCCTTCGGTCGACGTGCTTTTTCGTTCAACCGCGCGGTATGCCGGAAAAAATGCCATTGGTGTTATCATGACCGGTATGGGAGACGACGGAGCGCATGGAATGAAAGAAATGAAGGTAGCGGGCGCTTTTACCATAGCGCAGGATGAAGCGAGCTGTGTCGTTTTCGGCATGCCCAAAGAAGCCCTCAAGCTCGGAGCTGTTGACAAAACGGTACCGCTTGGAAAAATTGCCGAACTGGTGATACGTTCTGGAAACGGAATGTACTAGAGAAATTTGCGATGGCCCTCGCGAGCCATTACAATGAAAGTACCATATTTTACATGAAAACCCGGATACGGGAAGGGGGAACAACCATGGGCGCAACAATACTGATTGTGGACGACTCCGTGTCTATTCGTCAAAGCGTGCGGTTTATTCTTGAACAGAGCGGATATACCGTTATGGAAGCAGCAGACGGACAGGAAGGACTTACACGACTTGCCGAGAAAAAAGCAGATCTGGTAATAACCGATGTGAATATGCCGAATATGGACGGAATAACCATGGTTCGAAAAATACGGGAGACAGATGGGATCAAGTTTGTCCCGATTCTGGTACTCACTACAGAATCCCAGGGATCGGTCATTGAAGACGGAAAAAAGGCTGGTGCAACTGGCTGGATCGTCAAGCCGTTTAACGATGAGAAGCTTGTTGAGACGATCAAAAAAGTTCTCGGTTGACCATAAACCCGAAATTCGGACTCCCCGAGGTTTATATCGGGCCCGGGGAAGCCGCTGTTTCCCGAGAGCCGGTCATTATTTCCACGCTGTTGGGGTCCTGCATTTCTGTTGCGTTATTTGACCCCGGACTGGCCGCAGGTGGTCTTAATCATTTTCTCCTCCCGTTTGCAAAGAGCGGAAGCGTTTTTTCGGAGTCCGGGCGGTATGGAATACACGCCATGGAACTTCTGATTAATGACCTGCTAAAACTCGGTGTTTCACGGCGGGGAATCAGGGCGAAGGTTTTCGGAGGAAGCGCCATGCTTTCCTACCGGGAGAAGACAGTGTATAATGTTCCCAGGATGAATATCCAGTTTATTTTTGAGTTTCTTGATCTGGAAAAAATCCCGGTAGATTCATACAGTGTGGGAGGGGATCTTCCCCGTAAAATTCTGTTTTTTTCGCATACCGGCAAGGTGCTTCTGCGGTTTACCCGTAAATCGCTTCCTGCGCTTGAACGGCGGGATTCACAATACTCCCAGGACCTGCGTGAAAAAACCAGTGCCCCCACGACCCGTCTTTTTTCCGGAATACCTCCGGATCCGGACAGAGTTGAAAAAAAAGAGTAAAAGAGTCATAGTGTGACCATGAAAAGACGATGTATTGCAGGACTTCTGGTCCTTATTGGAATTCTTTCCGTTTTTGGACAGGATAAACCTGACGCGCTCAAATCCTACCGCCAGGGCCGGAATCTTGAAGCCGTGGGCCGAATGGAAGATGCACAAGCCGCCTATGAAGAAGCGATCGGGATTTGCCAGCAGGATCTTGAGGTCAATGCGAAAAATATGGACGCGTACACCATTTACAGCTGGTCATTACTCCGGATCGGAAAATATCGTGAAACGGTCGACCTCTGTCAGGAAGCCCTCAAGATAACTAATGACTACCGGATTGTTGAAACCATGGCGGAAGGTTATTTTTACCTGGGTAATTACAAGGAATCCCTCCGTCACATGGAGCGATATGTTGATGCCGCACCCAGGGGGGAACGAATAAGTACTGCGTATTTTTTTATCGGAGAGATTTATCGGATAACAAAACAGTTTAACCGCGCGGATATAGCCTATACCGCAGCGGTACACCTTGAACCGGCTATTGCCCTGTGGTGGTTCCGTCTTGGCTCTGTGCGGGAGCAGGCTGGAGACAAGCCCGCCGCATCCGACGCGTACCGCCGTGCCCTGAACCTTCGTCCCGACTACAAGGAAGCGAACGAAGGGCTCAAACGCGTTCGAACATAAGAGCGTCTATACTTTCCACAAGACGCTTCCGGTTTAATTTTTTTCGGCCGTCGGTAAGCACACCCAGAAAAGCAAATAAATCCGCCATGGTGCGTGAACGGACCCCCGGAATGGAACGGGTTCCATGGAGTGCCCAGCGTGAAAGAAACAACATGCCCTCGAGTACGAGGGCTTTTTTTATACCCAAGAGCAACG
>CAZVEL010000089.1:0-11093 GCA_964626305.1 uncultured Treponema sp.
TGAACGGTATAAACGTTCTTCCACCAAGGTATATCATATAAACGGGGGAACCTGGAATGGATAACAAGATACATTCTGCGGCGGATGTTATTTCACGTCTTTTTGATTCTCTTGAACGGGAAAACTTTGATCAGGCGGATCGTTTTATACATAGCTGGAAATCGGTTGTTGGAGAACGAATTGCCGCGCACAGCAAGGTTTTGGACGTAAACCGTGGAAGTGTGATTGTGGAAGTTGATCATCCAGGGTGGAGCCAGCAGTTGCAGATGATCAGAAAAAAGGTATTACATATTCTGGCATCGAAGTTTCCCGAACTTGAAATAAAGACCATGATAATACGGGTCTCGTCAGTTTGCTCGTCGCCATACAAACGACAGAATACTCCTGTTGGCGGCGGAGTTTCACGGGTTGTTGAGGATAAGGAACCGGATGTTGGTATCGATGAAGATCTTGATGATCCGCTCAAGGATGTGTTATCCCGGTTGCGCAGCAGTATCCGGAAGGGAAAACCACAGTAAGAGATTGTATTGACCAGCGTTGCCGTGGTGCGGTATACTTCACTCCCTGTTTTAAGGGTAAAAATTCGATCATTTGAACCGGTCTTGCACAAGTCAGGGTTCTTACAAATAAAGGAGTCTATAGTTCCATGAAACGGACATACCAACCCAGCAAAGTCAAACGCAACCGGAAGTTCGGTTTCCGTGCCCGCATGGCGACCCGCGGAGGCCGTCAGGTTCTCAAACGCCGGAGAGCAAAGGGCCGCTACAAACTGACGGTATCAGACGAAAAGAAGCCGTATTAATTGTGTTGTGAGCTGTGAAGCGCTCAGGATTTCCAAAGGCGGAACGCCTCCGGCGTTCCGCTGCCATTCAGACAGTATTTCGAAAAGGGAAAAAATATTACGCGGACGGGATAAAGCTTTTTATCCTTCCCAACGGAATCGAACAAAACCGGGTAGTATTTACTTTTCCGCGTGGATATGGAAACGCTGTTACGCGGAATTATTCCCGTCGGTTAAGCCGGGAAGCCTACCGTCTCTGCAGGCAGAATCTGGCAACCGGGTTTGATATGGCAGTCCTGGTTTTTCCGGGGAAAGATTCTTTTCCGGAACGGAAAACACAGCTTGTAAAGCTTTTCAGGAAGGCCGGCCTTTGGTCGGAAACACATGAGTAAAATTCTGACGAACATACTGTGCGGTTTCATCCGCCTGTATCAACGATTTCTTTCTCCGCTTTTTCCTCCCTCGTGCAGGTACTACCCGACATGTTCAACGTATGCGTTTGAAGCGATTACAAAATATGGACCGGCAAAGGGATTATTCCTTGCTGTCCGGCGTATTTTGCGCTGTCATCCGTTCCATGCAGGTGGATACGACCCGGTGCCCTGACAGAGAAGGAATAAGCCCTAAAAAGGAGCTACAAACACTATGGAAAAAAATACGGTTATAGCCATTATTCTTTCCACCCTTGTAATCGTACTGGGGTTCACCCTTCAGGCCAAGCTGTTTCCTCCGCAGAAAACCGCTCGGCCGGCACCGGAGAACCTCGTAGTTGTTAATGAAAATCCAGAGGATCCCGTTCCAGCTGAAGAAACAGAGCTCGTAAACGATGCGGACGGAGATGTCCTGGCCAATGAGGCACAAGAGAGTGATGTTGAAATGATTCCTCCGAAGGAAAAACAGGACACTCCGGCAGCAGAAACACTGTACATCATCGAAACCGACCTGATACGGGCAGTTTTTACCAACCGAGGCGGTGATATTGTTTCCTATCAGCTGAAGGATCACCAGGACAACGGAGATCCGATCGAAATGGCGTATAGCATTGGAGACAACCGGGCCTTTTCTCTTGTTCTGGGAGAAGAAAATGGAAAAGTTGTCGACGAACTTTTCAATGTACGAAAGATCAGTGATACGGCTATCGGGTTTTTCCGAGATTTTTCTGTGCGGAATGCCGATGGTTCAACCAGCACCTTTACGCTCGTAAAACAGTATTCATTTACCCCGGATGACTACATGTTCGAGCTGAAAATAACCGTAGATGGTGACGAAACCCTGAAAGGGCTCCAGTTCGGTAATGCGGCGTACAGTCTTCGTTCTTCTCCGCAAATTGGACCCGAGTGGGATCAGAAACAGGACCGGTATGAATACCGGAAGTTTTACTATCTTCTTGATGGAAAAAAGAAAACGGTCAATTTGAGTCAGGGGAAAACCAAAAGCATTACCAGCAGATTTACCTGGACGGCAATGGCAGGGAAATACTTCACAGTAATTGCACTTCCGGAAACACCGATACAGGGGGTAACATATTCCACCATCTCGGAAGATCCGGAGAATCAGCTTTCACAGATGATTCTGGAACGTGGGCCTATCATGGAGCAGCGTTCAACCGATATCTGGCGGTTTTATCTCGGACCCCGGACGGAACGGGAATTGGCCCGGTACAATGTGGCAACCAATAATTCCTATCTTCTTACCGATGCCCGGTTGAATGAAATGGTCGAATCGAGCGGTATTCTTGCTCCACTTGAATTTCTGCTCAAGGCGATTATGGAATTGTTTTACAAGATGGTTCCGAACTGGGGTATATCCATATTGCTCATGACCATTCTTATGAGGATTGTCATTTTCCCGCTTACGAAAAAGAGCACCGAATCCACATTGAAGATGCAGGAACATGCACCGAAAATGCAGGAGATTCAGGCAAAGTATAAAGGCGACCCCAAGAAGCTCAATGAGGAAATGGCGAAGTTTTATCAGTCGAGCGGGTATAACCCCCTTTCAGGCTGTTTACCGCTTGTCATCCAGTTCCCGCTGATTTTCGCGATGTACAATCTTTTTAACAATTATTTTGAATTCCGCGGAGCTATGTTTATTCCCGGATGGATTCCTGATCTCTCCCGCGGAGATAGTATCATGCAGCTGCCCTTCCTCGTCCCCATAGTAAACTGGGGAGAATTGCGGCTTTTACCCATAATTTATGTTGTTTCACAATTGCTTTTCAGCAAGGTTACCCAGACACCGACCGCTACCGCACAGAAGGGGTCCATGAAGTTCATGATGTACGGTATGCCGCTCATGTTCTTCTTCCTGTTCTATAATGCGCCGGCAGGTCTTTTGCTGTACTGGACATTCTCGAACATACTTACACTGGGGCAGCAGGTTGTAATCAACAAAATGATGCACGCAAAAAAAGAAAAATCGCTTGAAAACAAGTAACATTATTTCGCCAGGAGCGTTACCATGATATACGAATTTGAAAGAAAAACGGAAAAAGAGGCCATAGAGCTGGCCGCCGCAGAGCTTGGTCTGGAAAAAGACCAGTTTGATGTGGAAATTGTAGAAGCACAGAAAAACAGTCTTTTCAAGAAGGGATATGTTAAAATTTGTGTTCATACCGATGACGCGGTGCAAAACACCCCGGACGGAAACCTGAAGCAGGATCGCGAAGCCCCACGGCGTACGCCCCTCTTCCAGGATCCTCTTCCCCAGGATGATTTTGAGAAAGCCATGGTAGATTTTGTGGCTTCCATGATCAGAAAAATGGGTTACGATGTTACGGTTGATGTTGTTTCCCGTGAAGAGCGGAAAATTGGGCTTCGGCTTAATTCACCCAGCTCCTCCATTCTCATTGGACGGAAAGGGAAGAATCTTGATGCGTTGCAGCTTTTGGCCAATGTGTATTCAGGGCGGCTTGGCCACGAAGGGACGCGGGTAATTCTGGATTCGGAAAATTACCGGATACGCCGGGAAGAAACACTGGTCCGTCTGGCCTATACTACCGCGGACCGGGTCCGTACCAGCCGGGGAACCATGCTGCTTGAGCCGATGAATCCCTTCGAGCGGCGGCTCATTCATACAACGCTGAACGATATCGGCGATGTGGATACCAAGAGCGAGGGAGAAGGACTGTACAAGCAGGTCCGTGTGTTTTACAAGGGGAGATAAATGAAGAGACTTGTTTCGTTTTTGCTGGTTGCTGGATCTATCCTGACTGCAGAAGCGCAGGACATTCAGTCGCGTCTCGATGCGTTGTTATCCGGAGAGCATGCTGCGTTGTTATTGCGTGATGGTGTTCTCCGGAAAACGTCGTACCGTGAAGACGGAACAAGGCTGCCCCTTCTTCCCCGTATTTCCCTTGCTGAAGATGCAAAAAACTTCTGGTCCGGGGATCCTGCCCCCTTTGTAAGCGAAACCCTTTTTCTGTATGAAAAAGGCGTTGCCTCCGAAACCGGAGCGGATATTTCTGCTGTTTCGGTTATCCTCCGGTCCCTTTCCCGTCTGGAAGGGCTTGAATATTATTCCAACAGCAGAAAAACAATGCGAACACTGTACAAAAGCTCGTATGCGGTTGAATCGGAAAAAAGCAGGAGGCGTATTGCTGATCCGGTAACCGGCCCGGCGGATGGACTTTCGGTCGTGGCAATTCAGGAAGATCTTACCTTTGGCGAATATGCCTATCGGTACGATTATCGAGTAGAAAATGATACCGCTGCTTTTTTTTCCATGAATATTGATTCTCTCAAATATGGATTTATCAGAATTATCAAACCGGGTAATTTGCGCATCGCCCTTCTCGTCCATGATCTTGGGGATTATCTTTTGGTCTATAATCTTACCCGTGCCGAATTCCTTGCCGTTCCGGGAATGAAAAAAAAGCTGAATGCTTCATTTTCATCTCGTGCGGATGCGGTGTACGGATGGTTTGTAAATGAATATGAACAGTAAGGAGAAGCAGAATATGTCAAATACAGGAAAAATACTGGTTATCGGTGCAATACTATTGGTGATTATGGGCGGCGTTACTGCAGCTGCCATATTGATGGGCGGTTTTGGCCCGAATACAGGAGAAATACGAATGCAACAGGAAATTGATTCCGCAATAAACAAAGACGGTTTGTATGCCATGATAGAGACAGACAAAGGGACTATTACTCTTGAACTGTATTATAAGAAAACACCACTTACGGTTTGCAATTTTGTAGGCCTTGCGGAAGGAACGCTGACCGCTGCGGAAGGTAAACCCTTCTATGATGGACTGATTTTTCACCGGGTTATTGAAGAATTCATGATTCAGGGGGGAGATCCTGATGGTCGTGGTACCGGTGGTCCGGGATACCGGTTCCCGGATGAATTTGATCCCTCGCTCAAGCATGACACTCCCGGGACGTTATCTATGGCGAACGCCGGCCCTGGAACCAACGGCAGCCAGTTCTTTATTACGCATGTTCCTACCCCCTGGCTGGATGGAAAGCATACTGTTTTCGGACGGGTTGTAGCGGGTCAGGATGTAGTAGATGCGATCAGCACCGGGGATACCATGAATAAAGTTCGGATTATCCGGAAAGGCAATGAAGCGAAAGAATTTAGCGCTACACAGGATGATTTTGATCGCCTTCTTGCCGGCCTGGCGGAACGGGGCAAGGCACAGAAAGAAAATACCCGGAAAACGATTCTCGATGAAATTGCCAAAAAATGGCCGAATGCAAAAAAAGCGGAATCCGGTGTCTATTTTGAGGTAACCCGGGAAGGAACAGGAGCTGATCTCAAAACCGGGCAGAACCTTACCATGAAATATCGCGGGTATCTTTTAAATGGAACCGTCTTTGATGATTCGGATATGCACAAGCCGCTTGAGTTCCAGGTTGGCCGTGGTCAGCTTATTCCCGGATTTGATTCACAGGCACTTCAGATGAAGGTTGGAGAAAAAAGAACCATTGTTATTCCGCCTGAGCTGGCATACGGCGCAGCAGGAGTACCGGGGGTTATCCCGCCGGATTCCTACATAGCCTTTGATCTGGAGCTGCTATCAGCCAAGTGAATATACACCGCCTTCGGGCGGTTTTTTTATAGTCCTAAGGATGTCTGGAAAAGCGTTTTTATCAGCGTGTTGACCATATCTGCCGTATATTTTTTCGTTGATCCGTTCTTGTGGAAAACCTGTGTATAAAGTTCCTGATTTTGTGCATTGTGTATGGAAATGTGTACAGAAGCGTCTGTTCCCCGGATCGAACAAGAGAGAGAAGCGGACGGGGTTTGTATCAAGCCTGCGGTTTGTAATGATCTCTGGATTGTCCGTTTCTCTTTCCCGCTGATATTGGAGAATTGTAAGGACACGGGTACTGTGAGATCATGCACAAGAAAGGAAGACGGTTGTAGTGAGTACAAAAAAGAATACAATTGCGGGGAGGTAGTATGGTTTTCCGGATCTTTTTGTTCCAGAAAGTTTGAGCTGGCTTTTGAAAGGTAATTTTTTTCCCAAACAGGGTGTAATTCTTGCAAAACCTCGAGAAATTCCCGGGAATTCCTATTCATGCGGGCTTTTTCAAAGCGATAAGATGGTTTTGAACGAGGTATAAGAGAAACCTCCTGTTTTTCGGCGCGGGTAAGATAGCGGCGTGCAATAGCCGGCCAGGCGTCATACGCGAGATAATAGAAACTATTATAATATAAGGGATTACCTCCTCGCTCATAAAAACGAGCAACCCGTTTGTTATAAATACGGAATAATCCCTCGTGATACCAAACCAGTGCTTTATATCGAATAGTGCTAATAAATTTAGATATAGTTGTTGATAAGTTGTGGACAATTCGCCTTTTTTCTCTGGAATGAAGAATTTTAAAACGATCCCGCTGTATGCGGCTTATATCTGATTTGAATTGATCAGGTGTTGTTCCATAATTGGCAATCCAGGAAAGATCCTTTCTGCCGGTTATGGCATCAAGATATGATTTTGCTTTTTCTGGATGACCGGCCTGGACAAGAGTATCCGCAAGTCCAAGTGAAGCAAGTGGTGTGGAATCAAGTGCATATGCTTTTTGATATCTGGTAAGAGCAGCCGAAAAATTCAGCCGGCGCAGTTCAAGTTCTCCCTGCATGAGATATCCGGAAGATCGTGAGGCAGCGCGCAGAGAGCGTGTGGTATCTTCATAGGCTTCGTCAAATTTATAAAAGATTTCTTCCAGTATTGACCGGTTGTATAGATAAATGGATCCAAGAAAATTCTGGTTGTTCTCCCGGGCAAAGGACACTGCCAGGGTATAGTATTTTTTCGCGTTATCGTAATCGAAAGCAGAGGTATATAAATTGCCAAGACCAACATACAAATTTCCATCCGGGCCATGCTTTTCAAGAATGCCCAGAAGCGTCGCAATTCCTTCTTCGAGATTATTTGTTTTATAGCAAAGCCAGCCAAAATTCGACCATCCATATAGATCATCCGGAACAAGCGCAAGGTACTTCCGTTGCCAAGCCAGCGCCTGTTCGTCTTCATTCAAATAACTGTAACAGGAGGCCAGGTGTTCATACAGGTCGGGATTAGTCTTCATGCCGAGTGAAAGAGCGGATAGAAATTCCTGTTTTGCCGGTTCATACAGTTTTTCTTTTTCATATATGGTTCCAAGGGTAAAGGCAAACAGGGGATCGTCTGGATAAAGCGATTTACCCTGTGTCAGGGTTGTTAACGCGGCCTCCCAGTTTTCGGCAGCGATCGCTTTTTCTGCCTGTGACAAAAGCTCATGGGCGGTAGTTTGAGCATCAAGCGTGGGTATACAGAAGAACAAGCCGGCAAGAACAAGCAGGGAAGACCGGAAAATCCGCCGGTTCCGGGTAAAAGATCGTTCAATATCCCGGGCGGAAGCTGCATCTTCTTGTGAGCAGTATGGTGCGAATCGTGCTTTTTGTTCCAGGGAGTGCAATAGTTCCATTTTTTTATGTGTTTCGGATAGTTTGGTTTTTACCCGCCTGGTTCGTCGGAATACCCGTTTTGCACAAAGCAGGACAATTTGACGATTATTTGTGGAAAATTTGAGGATAAGCTGTTCACGAAGACGGAGAAGCGGAACGGCCATTATCGCAAATAAACCGGCAACAAGCAGAAGCACTCGGGAGAGAAAAGGAAGCTGCCGGGAGACCCGTTCAAGAAAGCTGCTTTGTTGTACGGTTTCTTCCTCCTCGGACGGTGAATGAAGAAGATTTCGGTTGTCAATTATTTCATTAAGAAGCGAGATAAAATCGTCCCCTCCGGCGTTGTTCATGAGGAGAAGTTCTTCTCCTTCTGCAATCTGGGTTGTTGTTGGATCAAACGATATCCAGCCATAGTCCGGGAAAAAAACTTCAACCCAGGCATGTGCCATATTTGACCGCACCGGAAAATAATCCAGGGATGCGGATTCGCTGTCGAGAAAAAACCCGGCGGCAACCCGGGAAGGTATCCCCATCGTTCTGAGCATGAGGCAGAGGGAAAAAGCAAAGTAGGTACAATACCCCTTTCGTGATGTAAATAAAAAGTGTTCAAGCTGATTGCCGTTTTGAGAGGATCCCGGTTTGAGGGAGTAGCGGTAATCGCCGTTCCTGAGAAATTCTGTTAAGAGAAGAACAATATCATAATATCCGGTAAAGCGGCCGGATATGTCCTGAACCAGCGGGTCCAGCATACTTTTTGTGTCCGAATCAATTTCGGTATATACATCGAATGTTTCCTCTGGTAGATCTACCCCGGGGACCGGAAAAGAAGAATCATACAGTTCAAACGGGATAAATCCGGTTGTATGACTGGTAACCCGATATGCCCCATTAAAAGAAGATTGTAGCCACATGGCATAGGGGGTTATCTCCACGGGATAATCCATTGCAATCAGTGATTCCGGATCAAAATTGACGATAAAGATTTCCTGTGAAACTTCTTCCCGCAAAAGCCGCTCTTCTGCAGGGATCGTAACTGGGCTTTTCGGGACGGTCGTTACCTGCGGGGGTTCCCCCGGCACCGGTTTTTCGTAAAAACCCCGTTCTGAATCCCAGCCGGCGAGGTATACCCTCCTGAGAAAGTTCCGGCTGTACTGTTCCGGAGTATGTACAATGCAAACTAGTTTGTTGTTTAACTTGATTTCATTTTGCAGACTCAGGTACGGAGAAAAATCAAACCGGAACAGGGTTGGCTGAATAAGTCCTCCGGTACTTGCAACTGACTGCGCATTATACGTACCCAGAAAAAGAACCGAGAGGCCGAGAAAAAGGGGGATGATCAGAACCAGAATTCCAACCGGCTTTTTTGAAGACGATTCTGAAAACAGAAGCGAGCCGATAAGGGTGAGTACAAATAGGACGATAAAAAGCGCGGCTTTAAAAGGATGCATAAAGAGGGTAAGAGTATACTGTCCCTGAGCCCAAAACAGAGCGGCAAGAACGAAAAGCAATAGAAGCGGTTCTATTCTGCGCCAGATTCGATTTCGTACTCCGGCTGCTGTTGCGGTAAAAACAATAACAAAGAATAACGCTGTCGGGAAAAAAACAAGTGCGATATGTAAATAGGTCTGGTGAACCGGAGACAAGGGAAGCACGAATGCAACTGCCGAAACAACGAAATATACAAGAAGGCTTAACAGTACTGAAAATAAGAAGAGGGGAAGAAGACGGAATCGTGTTCGTGCGGTAATCGTGCCAAAAATGGTTGCCAGAAGTGAAACGAACGGAAGCGCATACCAGGTAAAAAATTCCGGAAGATAGCGAGCGGGGAGCAGGGATAGCAGGATTATGGCAAGCGTTCTGAAAATGGACGCGGCATTACAATATGTGCGCATGTATACCTTCTTCTTCCAGACGGGAAACATACTGGTCAAATTCTGACGGGAGAAAGACAGACTGATTGTTTTTGATACTATTGGAAACAAAGAGCCATCGGTCAAGGATTGCTGTAAAGGACCGGGGCGCTGCCTGCAAAGGGTAGGGGCCGGTGAACCAGTGAAAATTCTGAGAGAATGATGCAGGAATGCGGGCGCCGGGAAGAGAAAAGACCATAACCGTCGCCTGAAGTGGAAGTTTGACCGCTTCAGTCAACACATCCGCGCCGCTAAATGAAACAACAGGCAGGGCAAGTGCCTCTGTGAGAATTTTGTGACGATCGGGGTTTCCCGGCTCAATACGGAGATACTCTGGTTCTCCGGATACGCCTGTCAGAATGAGGATGAGCGTTTTGTTCTTCTCAAGATGTTCTTCGAGATATGCTGCGGTTCGGTTGGCAAGAGCGGAAAAAGCCGGTCGAAGCGCAGATCCCGGACGTTTAGGGCTGTTTGTAGACAGTATACAATAAAGCTCGGCCGCGGGGGGCGGGAGCAATTCTCCTTCCCGGACGGAAAGGGAGCCGCTGTGGGCGTACACCTTCCAATTGATTTTTCGGGGATCATCTCCGGGAAGATAGGTTCTTGTCTCATAAAGATTCTCAGAGCGTTCAAAGGTGCTTTTCCCGGTATGCCGTTCACTTCCTCCAGATACAAGCCCCCTGGCTGCATGAGCTTCAGGTATTGCAGGATATATAACGCGCTCAACAGAATTCCTTGCGGGAGCATACAAACGAAAAGCAAAAAAAGAGGCAAAATCGTGCAAAGCCAAAAAAGTAACACGAGGGAGGTATACTCCTCTTCCCGGAGAAGCAGGAATAAAAGGGGTCGTTTCTTCGGATATCGGAAGATCAAGGCGCCAGGCTGTGTCTGCACGGGGATCCTGGGCTCGCAAAAAATGGATGGAGAGCCGGGCCCCGCAAAAATAGCGGATTATTCGAGGGGGAAGACCCGATACGGCAAGAGAAAACCGGCCGGGCAGGGATTGCTCCAGGCGGAGCTGTGCTTTTCTCCAAAAAGGAATTGCGACTAGGCAGCCGAACAGGGAAACCAGCGCGTATGACAGGAGGAGCAGTCCGGCAAGGGCGGACCCCATTTCGCCCCGGTACAGGCCGATCGTTACCAGCCCGGCTGCTCCGAGGAGATACACCACACCGTGTGATGTAACAGGAAAATACAAACTATGCGTTTTCTTCTTGAACAACATCACGAGTCCAGTCGGTTATGCGGGACATTTTATCCAGTGCCGAGCCGGTTACTTCCTTGATAATTTCTTGTGTGCTGGTCCGGGGGTCACGGGAAATAATCCGGTGCGCAAGAAGAGGCACCGCAAGGTCTGCAATATCGTCGTCCTGGATCCAGACGCGTCCGCGGATCAGTGCCAGAGTGCGTGCAGCATGGAGAAGCTGAAGCGCTCCACGGGGAGAAACACCCAGCCTGACCGCGGGGTGTTGTCTCGTTTTTCGTACCAGAGTAATTA
>CAZVEL010000090.1:0-14825 GCA_964626305.1 uncultured Treponema sp.
AAAACGTTTACTATTTTTCCCGACAGTATATATCCTTGCGAATATCATCGACTTCGAAGAATGAGCCGCTATCTTTTTCGTGTACGTGTATATGGAAAACGGATAGCCTGCGAGTTTCATCATGCCCTCACCGATGGAACCGGTGCGTCGGAATTCCTGAAATCCCTGGTCGCAGAATATTTGACGATTCAGGGTATTCAATGTAGCAACTGGGACGGTATACGAAGGGCAGACTCGAAGCCGGTCCCGGTTGAAATGGAAGATGCGTACACAAAATACTCACGACGGGGAACTCCGCCGCCGGAGGTTCTTCCCCGGGCGTTTACCCTTTCCGGGAAGCGTTTTTATGGCCCTGAATATCGTATTACTACCGCTACAGTTTCTGTAGATGCTATCAAAAAGCTTGCACGGAAAAATGAGGTTTCAATTACAGAATTCCTTGCTGCTTTTCATCTGCTTGCACTCCAGGCGGTGGAGGAAAAAGGTCCACACAAAAAGTTTGGACCAATGTGTCTTCAGATTCCGGTTAATGTACGGAACTATTATCGTTCTGACACCTTACGGAACTTCTTTCTTTTTGTTCCGGTTTCCATGGATGGACGGCTTGGTCATTATGAATTTCATGAAATTCTTGAACGGGTACAGTATCAGTTAAAATTAGCATTAACCCGGAAAGAACTTGATCGACAGATTTGGAGGAATGTTCGGGGAGAAAAACTTGTTTTATCCCGTCTGGTTCCGCTTATTGTAAAAAACACCGTGCTTCGTAGTATTGCCCGTTTCAAAGCTGATAAACCCTATTCCGGATCTCTGTCAAACATGAACCGTATTACCATGCCTGAGCCATTTGCAGATCATATTCAACGGTTTGACCTGGTGCCAGCACGAAATCGTATCGCAGGAGCAAATGTTGGAGTGGTAAGCTGGAAAGACCACCTCTCGATCACCGTTGGAAGCCTGGTTGAGGATACATCTTTTGAGCGATTCTTCTTTACTGCCCTTTCGGATACCGGATTACCGGTATTGGTTACGTCTAATATGTGTTAAGGAGTTGACCCATGACGTATTGTCCCTCCTGTATGGTAACACTCGCTGAGAACTGTCCGGTATGTCCGCTGTGTCATGGACAGAGTGTTGTTTCTGATGGTCCCATTCCCGATATACCGGTAGTGAAAACCGATAACCACGGAACGACCGGATATCCTTCCGATGTTCAAAATGCCGACAGCAGGGAGAAGCTTACGCTAGAAGAAAAGAGATTGATAATCTCGGAATTACTGGCGGTAAGTTTCGGTATCATTTTAATAGTGACAATCGGAATAGACATTCTGGTTTCGAATACATTGACCTGGTCAAAATATACTTCGCTCATTCTTTGTATACTCTGGCTTTTCTTGTCAATACCGCTTGTTCTGTGGAGGCATCCCTGGCTTGTTCTTGCCGTTCTCGCCCCGGCGTTACCGGCCGGTTTGTTTTTATTGGCTTTTTTCTCAGGCGATATGAGCTGGTATATCATGCCGGCCCTGCCGGTTACCCTGCTTTTCGAAGCTGTTGTACTGGCCTCTTTTGTTCTAATAGTACGTGAAAAGCAAAAAGGATTGAACTGTGTCGGGGTTGTTCTCGCTGCGTTGGCTCTGTTCTGTGTTGGTCTTGACCTGATACTCACAAAATATTTGACTGGTGTATTCACTATTCAATGGTCTGTTATCGTTATGATTTCACTTTTTCCTGTGGCAGGGTTCTTCTTTTATCTGCATTACCGGGTAATCAACAAGGCTAGCTTGCGTAAATTGTTCCGGTTATAACGGTATAAAAAATCCACTGTTTCTACTCATTCATGCGGTATACTGTAATCAGAAAATGGGAGGAACAATGAAAAAATATCTGACCCTGTTTACCGGCTTTTTTCTTTTAATTGTTTTGGTACAGTCTGCCTGTTCTGGAAATAAAGAAGATCCCGTGGTCCCGGTGAGTGCAACATACCGCGACCCGGATATCCCTGTTGTAGATCGGGTTGAAGATCTCCTTTCCCGTATGACCCTGGAAGAGAAAGTGGCGCAGATGGCCCAGGCCGTCATTTATAGTGCATCTCCTAAGGATACCAGAACATATGCTCTCGGTTCCATCCTGAGCGGTGGAGGAGACCATCCACAATTGGGCATATCCGCGCAGCACTGGCTTGATCACTGCAACGAGTATCAAAAAGCGGCCATGGCAACAAGACTCGGAATTCCAATTCTGTACGGTATTGACGCAGTACACGGATGCGCAAAGATGGGCGGGGCCACGGTATTTCCCCACAATATCGGCCTCGGAGCGGCCAATGATCCGGAATTGGTTGAACGGATAGGACGGATTACCGCGATTGAGACGGCTGCCGGGGGCATTCATTGGAACTTCGCACCCTGTATTGCCGTTGCCCGTGATGAGCGATGGGGACGTACGTACGAGAGTTTCTCTGAGTCGCCCGATATTGTGTCCGTACTTGGTGCTGCATATGTCCGTGGTCATGAAAAAGGATTACTTTCCGACCGGGCAACAATTGCGAGTTGCCCCAAACATTACTTTGCAGACGGCGGTGCGGAATGGGGAACGAGTCAACACGGAATTGACCGCGGTAACTCGACGCTTCCCGAGGATGAGCTCCGACGGATTCATCTTGCCCCGTATGAAGCGGTCATGCAAGAAAATCCCGCGACAATCATGATCTCGTTCTCCGGTATCCATGGCGAAGAAATGCATGCGAGCAAGAAATGGATTGATGTGCTCAGAAATGAACTCGGGTTTACCGGGTTGATTGTATCTGACTGGGCAGGCCATACGGAACTTGAAGGAGACAACAAGCTTGCACAATCCATTAACGCCGGTATAGATATGATCATGGTACCGGAGAATTACCGGATGTTTATCAGCGAGGTTACCGGTAATGTTGAAGACGGTATCATTTCCCGGACACGTATTGATGAAGCGGTCAAGCGCATTCTCACGCTCAAATTTAAAATGGGTCTGTTTGAGAATCCGTATGCGGATAGTTCACTCATCCCGCTGGTTGGATGTGAAGAACATATGGCCGTTGCACGTGATGCTGTACGGAAGAGTCTCGTGCTGCTTGAAAACAGGAATAATATGCTGCCGCTTTCACCAGAAAATAAAATTGCTCTTGTGGGAACGAAGGCCAGGGATCTTGGAGCCCTCTCCGGCGGATGGACAATTTACTGGGGAGGATACAGTGAATATGAAACGCTTCATCCCTGGCTTGACGGGAATTCAAAACGGGCGATCGAGAACAATGAACGCGTGAACGGTAAAGATATGCTCACTTCTTTTACCGAGCGTCTCGGGAAGGATTCTGTCGTCTATTCTGATGATGGTGCAAATATCGCCGGCGCGGACTGCGCCGTAGTTGTTGTCGGAGAAAAACCCTACGTCGAGTTTACCGGAGATACCGACTCGCTCACGCTGTCAAATAGGGATATTGACCGGGTTCGAACTGCAAAAGAACAGGGTATTCCCGTTGTCGTCGTGGTCATAAGCGGTCGTCCGCTCATTCTGGACAGCATATCCCCATACTGCGATGCCATTGTTGCTGCCTGGCTACCCGGCTCCATGGCCGGTCCCGGCATCGCGGATGTCCTGTTCGGTGATTACAATTTCACCGGAAAGCTTTCATTCACCTGGCCGAAAAGCATGGATCAGATACCGATAAACGACAGAGACGGGAAAAAAGGGCTTTATCCTTTCGGGTACGGGTTGACCTATTAGGTACTGCTACCAAAATTGTTGAAAAAATTACCTGAACGACGCAGTCGGGATGAGATCTTGCGCGTGCTTGAACAGACGGTTTTTCTCGGATGGCGGGTATGGCTCCCGATTGTTCCACGCGGGGTCGAGACAGCTGCCCGGTACAAAAGAGGTTAATTGCCAGTTCGCCTTTGGCGGCAGGAGTTCTGCCATGGCGGACAGGTCTTGTTCCGTAACGAGATCCGGAACGAGGACCGTGCGGTATTCTACTGCCAGTGTTCCTGCCCGGACTTCGCGATCAAGGATGGCAAGGCTTCGGCGAAGTTCTCCGGCTGCCCGTTCACCTGCGGCGCTTTCGATAGTGAGTTCACCATACCGCTCGGGCGTTGTTTTCAAATCGACGGCAATCATATCCGGGCGGAGTTCACGGTTGGCGAGAAGGGATTCGAGACGTTCGGAAAGTGTTCCGTTTGTGTCAATCTTTACGCCGAGGTCGAGTTCACGTGCTTTTCGAATGCAGATTTCCAGTGCCGGTGAAAGAAGGGGTTCTCCCCCTGTTATGGCAAGACCGCCAAGAACATTCTTGCGCTTTTCGAGGTGTTCAAACACTTCCTCGAGCAGGACGTACTCATTTTCAGTATCGCCATGGGGTCCCGAGGCAACGCTTGCAGAGGCAAGTTCACCATTGTGACAGTAAGGGCAGCGCAGGTTGCATCCGGGAAGAAATACAACCGCACACACGCTGCCGGGAAAATTCACCAGGCTGGTTTTTTGAAGACCAACCCGAAGATTTTTCATGCGAGCGTTCCTTCTGCAGCCGGTACCTGTGTGTGTATTTCACGGGTTGAGTGGGCACGGCTTACTTCGCGTTCTGCCTCATCGAAGAAAATGACGGTGGGTGCCGAAAATACTCCGAATTCCTGTGCTCGTTCGAGTCCTGCATCGGTGTCAACATCAATCTGTTCTCCGGAGAACGGCAGGCGTGAGCAGCATTCTTTAACCGGGGGGCAGTTCGGGCAGGTTTTACGCACAAACAGCTCATAACGTGAAATGTTCGCTTCGGTGGTATCCGGCGAAGATGTTTCTGTGGTTGTTTGCGTATCCGCGGGCATGGTATTTTTTGCCACGTTCTCGGGCAGATGGTTTTCTATTGACCCGGTTTCGGCAACAAAGAGTTTTCGGTGGTTATATTCTTCGCGTTTTCCGCGGTTCCAGTTTCTCACAGATCGGTAGTATCCCACAATGCGTGCATACACTTCGGTTGTGGTACCGTGTACGTCCCGGAGATCTTCCTTGACGCGGGCAATGTCTGCCTCAATTTCCTGTATCGTTCTCATATTCTCCCCTCCCAGGGTTTTTTATATCTGCTGCCGGCAAACTGCCGGTTTCAGCTCAGGTTATTCTTCCGGCAAACGGCCGGTCGACTTCCGGTGTCGGTATCAGTTTGTACCGCCCGCGATGGTGTTCTTTTCTTTTTCAAGGCTTGCCAGCCGTTCGGCGAGCATTTCTTCGCGTTCCGCCCTGCAGGTGGGACATTCAAAGTGTTCACCATCAAGATACCCATGAATGGGGCAAACGGAAAAGGTCGGCGATACGGAGAAGTAGGGCAGTCGATAGTTGGATGCCACTGCTTTTACCAGGTCCCGACATGATTCCCAGTCCCGGATTGCTTCTCCCAGGAAGATGTGGAATACGGTCCCTCCGGTATATTTGGTCTGGAGCCCTTCCTGGTGATCAAGTGCTTCGAAGATATCGGTAGTAAAGTTAACCGGCAGCTGACTCGAGTTCGTGTAGAATGGATCGTCATCTCCGGAGGTTATGATATCCGGGTACTTTTTCTTGTCGTGGCGGGCAAGCCGGTACGAGGTGCTTTCCGCCGGTGTTGCTTCAAGATTGAACAGGTCGCCGGTTTCTTCCTGGAAGTCGGCAAGTTTTTGCCGCATGTGGATGAGCACCCTTTCCGCGAAATCTTTCCCGCGGGGATCCACGATATCCACTCCCAGAAAGTTCATGCATGATTCATTGAGACCACAGATTCCGATGGTGGAGAAGTGGTTGTTCAAGTGCGTAAGGTACCGGCGGGTATACGGGAAGAGCCCTCCGTCCAGAAGCCGTTCGATGACCTTGCGCTTGAGTACGAGGCTGATCTTTGCCTGTTCCATGAGGTAGTCAAGCCGGGCAAAATACTGTGTTTCGCTGTTTGCGAGGTATCCGATCTGGGGCATGTTGATGGTCACCACACCGAGCGAGCCGGTAAATTCGTCCGAGCCGAAGAGCCCGCCACCCCGTTTTCTCAGTTCTCGTTTGTCGAGCTGGAGACGGCAGCACATGGATCGTACATCGCTCGGATCGAGATCGGAATTGAGGAAGTTCTGGAAGTAGGGCGTACCGTAACGGGCGGTCATTTCAAACAGGAGCTGCGCATTCGGTCCGGACCAGTCAAAATCTTCGGTGATGTTGTAGGTTGGAATAGGATACTGGAATCCGCGTCCGGCCGCGTCACCTTCGATCATCAGTTCAATAAAGAGCTGGTTGATCCGGTCCATTTCCGGCTGGCATTCCCCGTAGGTGAAGGGCATTTCTCCGCCACCGACTACCGCGTATTTGTCCGCAAGGTCATGCGGACAGGCCCAGTCAAGGGTTATATTGGTAAAAGGCGCCTGGCTTCCCCAGCGGCTCGGGGTGTTTACGCCGTAGATGAAGCTTTGCAGACATTGTTTTACTTCCTTATCTGTAAGGTTGTCCTTTTTAACGAAAGGTGCAAGGTACGTGTCGAAGGAACTGAAAGCCTGTGCTCCAGCCCATTCGTTCTGCATGATGCCGAGAAAATTGACAATCTGCTGGATGAGCGTGGAAAGGTGTTTTGCCGGTTTTGAGGTTATCTTGTCGGGGACGCCGCCAAGTCCTTCGGCGATGAGCTGCCGGATGGACCATCCCGCGCAATAACCCGAGAACATGGAAAGGTCGTGGATATGAAAGGCCGCGCTCTTGTGCGCCTCGGCAACTTCTTCGGGATAAATGTTTTTGAGCCAGTAATTGGCGGTGATGGTCCCCGAGTTATGAAGAATGAGGCCACCGAGAGAGAAGTTGACGTTCGCGTTTTCCTTGACGCGCCAGTCGGACTGACTCAGGTAGCCGTTCATGGTTTCGTCTATGTCGAGGAGGAGTTTCTGGGTATCGCGGATAGCTTCGTGGCGGGCCCGGTACAGGATGTACGCCTTGGCAACGGCAACTTCGTTGGCCTCGACAAGAACGGATTCCACAATATCCTGTATTTCTTCAATTGCGGGAATCGAATGAGCGTGTCGTCCCGCCATGAGAATGCGGAGTTTTTCTTCCACCAGGTCGGTCAGTTCAAGCGCTTTGTCAGGGTCGGGATTCCCGTTGACTGCCTGGATTGCCAGATTGATCGCCCGTTCGATTTTTGAGCGGTCATAGGTGGTTACCTCACCGGATCGTTTAACCACATTTTTCAGAAAGGACGCTGCTTCCGGGTCCTTCGATGTTCCGAGAAAATTCTTCCATTCGGGAAAAACCTCCTGCGGAATTTCGTTCGTTTCATTGTGCGTTGCCATGTTCTCCCCCCACTTTATTCACTTCTGCAACAAATTCGTCCAGATTACCGAAATGACGGTATACCGAGGCAAACCGGATGTAGGCCACCTTGTCCACCTCGTTCAATTTTGCCAGTACAAGCTCTCCGAGCGTCGTGCTCGGTATTTCATGCGCGCCCTTGCCGGTCATAACCGCCTGGTCTTCGATTTCGTTGACAATGTTTTCGATTGTCATGGTCGAAACCGGCCGCTTTTCCAGCGCCCGCTGAATGCCGTGCTCAATCTTGAGCCGATCAAAGGGCTGGCGGCGTCCATCACGTTTGATGACCATGAGTTGTTTTTCCTCGATACGTTCATAACTGGTGAAACGGTATCCGCAGTCGAGGCACTCCCGTCTGCGCCGGATGCTCTCACCGTTGGCGAGTGTCCGTGATTCAATTACCTTGTCATCAAAACTGCCGCAATGGGGACAGCGCATACTTTTTTCTCCATATTAGCAACCTCCCAGATATGGTGTTTCCGGGCCGTGAAATTCATATTAGCACTAACTATGGTGTAATGCAAGGAGAAAAAGAAATAATAATGCGAATTCGCTCAACTCCGGTTCCGTACGGCTTTGTCAGTAGTTGCCGCAACGTCCAGAAGGCTGATTATCAGAAGGGGAACAAGCGTTACGAGTTTCCGCATGCCGGAGGGAAGGGTTCGGTGAACATTTCCACCGCGGGCATCCCAGGCACAGGAAAGGGTGGTCCAGGAGTCAAATATGCGGGGTATGAACAGGAGCATGAGTGAAAAGGCGCGGGGAAAATTTGGAAGCGGTACCGGGAATACCCGCATGAGTGCTCTGCGAATACGGGTTAGCAGTGCGTGAATGGCCACCCCGGTGGTTGTTTCAAAGAACACCATACCTGCGGTGAATACCACGGCGAGTTTCCAGAGATAGATTCCGGTTTCGGAAAGTTCATAAACCCAGGTACTGCGTTCTTTCCCCGGTATTCGTACGAACGCGATAAAAATACCGTAAAAAAGTATGATTCGTACGAGGCGCATGAGTGCGCCCGCACTGAGGCGTGAAATGGCGGCAGCGGCGAGAACACAACCCGTTGCGCTTGCGAGAAACAGACGGTTCCCCGAAAAGACCAGAATAGTCAGCAGCATGAGCGCAAGAACCTTGATTCCTGCGGGGCAGCGATGAACCGGGGTAGTTCCCGGCTGATGGCGGAACAGTGGAACATAGGTGCGGCCTCTTACTGCCATAGAAGATCTTCCTTGATATGGTAGGAGCCCAGCGGGTTCCTGATACCCCAGTCTTCAAGCGGTGCTTCGGAAAGTGCTGTTTCCGGCTTTCCGTCGTATACGAGGCGTCCTTGGTGCAGTACCAGAAGCCGGTTTGCCAGGGCGAGTATTTTTTCCAGTTCATGGGTCAGAACCATGACTGTTTTACCATCGGCGTGAAGATCCCTGATTATGGTATTCACCTGGACGACACCGGGCCAATCGAGGTTGGCGAATGGTTCATCGAAAATTATAATTTTTGCATCCATGGCGAGGACACCGGCAACCGCGAGCCGGCGTTTTTCTCCACCGGAAAGGGTTCTTGCCGGCCAGGTTTCCTTGCCAGCAAGACCAGTTTTTGCTAGGCATTCCGATGTAATGCGGCGGGCTTCCTCGCGGGTCTTGCCAAGATTCAGCGGGCCGAACGCGGTGTCTTCCTCCGGGGTGTCTCCGAGTATTTGCGCCGAGGCATCCTGAAAAACCAGTCCGATACGGACCGGTTCTCCGCTATCGTCCTTTTCCACCGTGATGCTTCCCGAGTCGGGACGGTCAAGTGCGGCAATGAGATGCATGAGTACCGATTTGCCGGATCCGTTTGCACCGCTTATGACAGCACAATCCCCCCGGTTAATGGAGAAAGAAACGTTATCAACTGCGGCCCGGTCTGAATCCGGAAAACGGCGGGTAATTGAATGGACTTCAATCATTTTGGCCAATATACCGGTGAATGACCGGCCGGAGGCGGGCAGTTATCGGAACAAGAACGATAAGCTTGATAGCGTCTGCCGGGAGGAAGGGGAAAACACCTTTCGCAATTGCCTCCGCGAATGATATCTGAAGTGTCTGGCGGAGGAAGAGAACTCCAGGAATATATATGCAGGCAAACCCGGCGATCGCAGCGCTGATGATAACCGGTAACGCATTCCGGGAATCGGCGGGATTAACCCGGCGCATGGCCTGTCCGGCAACAAAGGCGCCGATAAAGTACCCGACAAGATAGCCGCCGGTGGGCCCCGAAAGGACGGCGATGCCGCTTTGACCGCCGGAGAAGACGGGAAGGCCCAGTATACCGGCTAGAAGAAACAGACCGACGGCTCCTGCACCCTGGATGGGGCCGAGAAGGAGGCCTGAAAGGATTGCCAGTGCATTCTGGATTACGATGTGAATGGGTCCGATCGGAATGGAGAAAAACGATCCGGCACAGATAAGTGCTGCAAAAAGAGATGTGTACACGGATCTGAGTGAAGACTGTTTCATACGGGTATTCCTTTCCACGGATCGGATGTGTTCCGCCCGTGTTTGTTTGTTATAAGGGGGTATACAATGAACAGGGCTGTTATGGCAACCGCCAGCAGTATGGGGAACCAGTCGCCGAAAATGGCGTAAAAGGTCAGTGTTTGCGGATACACCGGGACCGGTACCCGGATGGATTCGGCTTTGAACAGGGGCATGTCGTACAAGACAGTTCCGAGGGGATCTACGACAACGGTATAACCGGCATTGGTTGACCGCACGAGGGTCGTTCTCATTTCTATTGCCCGGAACGAGGCGATCGCAAAGTGCTGATATTCGGCGCTGTCTGTTTTTGACCATGAATCATTGGTCAGGTTGATGAGCAGATCGCTGCCGCTTTTGTGAAGCCGGGAGATAAGCGCGGGGAAGGCGTCTTCGAAGCAGATGGGGGCGGCAAACCGAATCTCATGACCATCGGCATTGGTAACGCCCATGGTCTTATATTCGGTACCCGGTATCCATCCGGATGAGAATCCCACGAGTGAATCAAAAAATTTCCGGACCAACTCATATTCGGTGAAAGGCATATATTCGGCAAAACAGACGAGCTGGATTTTCGCATACCAGTCCAGGATTGAGCCATTGCTGTTCAGAAGAATTACCGAGTTTGAATAGCGTTTTTCTGCAGGGTCCACGAGTACCGGGGATCCCACGAGAAGGGGCGCACGTATATCGGCAAGGAAGTCGGTGAAAGGGTCGTCTATCGGATTGGTGGCGTAATACCTGCGGTTTTGCCGGTAGGGGTAGCTGAGAATGGATTCACTCCAGACAACGAGGTCCGGCGGATTATCTGGATCAGGTATCTGCCTGCGGGTCAGTTGTTGAGAGCGGAGCAGGTTGTTCCGTATCGCCCCGCGTTCCCAGGGATCAGCATTATTCTGTACGAGTACGGTATCCACCGAGCTGTGTGGAACCGGCGGATTTGCAAGACGGAAAAATCCGTAGATGAATGAAAGAACAAAGAGTCCCCCGGTGAAAAGCACGAGGGAAACAAGAGTCTTGCGGTTCCGGGAGGTGATTACTTCCGCGATTGTCGTGGAGAAAAGGCAGAATAAATAACCGATTCCCCAGGTGCCCGTGAGATCGGCAATCTGGATGAGGGGTATGATATCCCGCGAAGTCATGACGAGTGTGCCCCATGGATAGGCAAGAAAGCCGATCGATTTAACCCATTCCCAGAGTGTCCATACGGCAGCGAAGAAAAACGGTCTCCAGGAGGCAGGGAAGCGGAAACTGTAGCGGAGTGCCCAGCCAACCGGAATGCCCAGGAACAGGTAGGCGACCGCCGAGGCGCCGAGTGTGAATATGGCGAAGTCCTTGAAGTAGGCAAGCCAGAAACTGGACATGATGTGCACCAGTAACAACATGGTTCCGGTCAGAAACCCGGATTGCCGGTATGTTCGCGTCTCCCGGATCACCAGGTAGAAGGGCACCAGGGCAAAGAGTCCGAAGAGGGATGAGCCCAGCTTGAAAAACTCGTTCGGAATACCGAGCGAGAGCATAACCGCGGAGAGAACCAATAAAATCAGTGACCGTAAACATGTCATAATTGCTCCCATTTTACTCATTTTTGTTGAATAGTTTCAATATTGCCCGTATTATTGTTGTATGCGGAAAATAGCGGCTTTGCACGCCGAAGAATACGAATCTGCTCCCGATTCCATGGTTTCTGTCCCTGGCAGATTTCATTTGCTTGGTGATCATACCTGGTTTGCCCGCGGAAATACCCTCTCAATGGCAATAGACAAAAGTCTCTTCCTGGCTGTCTCCGCGCGTACCGATCAGAACTACCGGGTATATTCCGCGTCCCTTGGAGAACGGAAAAAGTTTTCGTCCTCCAATCTCAAATACCGGAAGGAAGACCGTTGGGCCAATTCGGTTAAGGCGGTTGTCGCGTCCTTCATGGAATACGGGATCCAGATTCCCGGTCTTAATATTACCATACTGTCAGAAATACCTCCCGACGCGGGTCTCGGCACTCCGAATGCAATGAAGGTTGCCGCGGGAATCGCGCTTAAACGGCTCTATGCCCCGCAGATTGACGACTCCGTCCTGGTCGCCCTCCTAGAACGGGCAAATACCCATTTCCTGAAAACGTACGCTCACCGGGCGGACATCCTCTGTGCGTTGACCGCTAAAAAGGGTTACTGCATTCGTACCGACCATAACCGGGTTACCGCTGATCTGGTTCCGGTACCCGAAAACGGGTATTCCATTCTTCTTACCGATTCCCGTGTTCCACGGCTCCTCGCCCGTGAGGAACTTGCCCTGCGCATTAAGGAATGCATCCGGGCCTATGAAATAGTGCGCACCGATCCCGATGCGCCGTCCGATTTCAACCAGATGACCGAATCCCTCCTGGAGGAAATAACGGATATTCCTGAATCGGTCCGCCGGCGGGTCTTTTTTATAATTCGTGAGTCTGAAAATGTCCGGGATGCGGTGAATGCTCTTGGTCATGGTGACTATATGCAGTTTTCCCGCATCGTCAACCGTTCTCATGAAGGATTACGCGACCGCTTTGAAATTTCCTGTCCAGAACTTGACTGGCTGGTTAAACGTGCGCTGGAGTTTACGGTTCCCGATGTTCCCGATCTGGTCTGCTCCCGCATGACCGGCAGGGGATTCGGCGGCTGTACCTATACCATTTTCAAAAATGAATATGAACAGGAATATATCAAGAAACTTGATGACTACGAACGCATTTTCGGATTCAAACCGGTAGTCTACAAGGTTACCCCGTCTGACGGGGTGCGGTTTTTATGATATACTCGATGCCATGAGAATCCTTGTGACCAATGATGATGGACTTACCAGTGAGGGGATCCAGGTTCTGGCTTCGGTTCTGCGCCAGGATCACGAGGTGTGGCTTGTAGCGCCGTCGATAAATCGCTCGGGGGTTTCCCATGGTATCAGCATGACTGACCCCCTGCAATTCCGGCCGTTTGGAGAGCGGGAGTTTTCCTGTTCAGGGCTTCCGGTGGATTGTTCCATTACCGGATCGCTGGGAATCATGCCCGAACGTCCTGATCTGGTTCTTTCCGGAATAAACCGGGGGGCGAACATGGGTACCGATATTGTGTATTCCGGAACAGCCGCGGCGGCCCGGCAGGCGGTTTTTTCGGGACTTCCCGGTATTGCGGTATCCCTTGTCGCAGAGGAAGAACCCTTTTACTGGGAGCCGCTGGCGAAATTCGTCCGGGATAATCTTTCAACCCTCGTTTCGTTGTGCAGCACTGACTGTTTTGTCAATATCAATGCTCCTTCGCTGCCTTCGTACCAAGGGGTGCGCATGACCGGGGTTTCACGCCGGAATTACCGGGACAGTATTGTTATGCATGATGGTCCCGATGGAAACAAGTACAGTTTTTTTCGCGGGGGCATGATAGAAACCGACGGAGACGATAAATCAGACTGGCGGGCGGTTGAGGACGGATATGTCTCAGTATCATGTATTTACGCACATCCGATCAGTATTCCTGCAGCGGATGCGCCAACTTTCACGGTGTAGGATCCGGCGAAACCGGGGGGCAATATGACTGAGGTAATGAAAAACGGAATTACACTGTACCGGGACGGCCGCTATGCCGATGCCCTGATCGAATTTCTTGAACAACCCGCCGGAGAGACCACGAATAATCTTGAACTGGCTTATTTTATCGGATTGTGTTACGCGCGCCTGGAGCGGTATGAAGACGCTCTTGTGTATCTTGAACAGGTTGTTACTGCGGACACTGATCTTGCCCGGGTGTATCAATGTCGAATACTGCTTGCCGTTGTCTATTCCCTGACCGGGCGTACCCGTCTGGCGGCGTTCGAACTCCAGAAGCTGCTGGAAGCCGGATACGAGTCGGCACAGGTCTATTGTTCACTCGGGTATGTAGCTTTTGAAAACGGTGAGGCTGACGATGCACTACATTGGTACGAGAAAGCCCTTGAGCTCGACGATGCCAATCCCACGGCGCTTAACGGGCTTGGGTTCATCCTCGCTGATACGGGAGGAGACTTTACCCGCTCCCTTACCATGTGCAAAAAAGCAGTTGATGCAGACCCCGACAATCCTGCCTATCTTGATTCCATCGGCTGGGTATATCACAAACTCGGTTTCGAAAAAGAGTCGCTGACCTTTACCCGCCGGGCGCTGGAAAAGGCGCCGGATAACCAGATAATACAGGGACATCTTAAAGAGATCACCGCTGGTGGAGGATCGAAGTGATACCACGGAACCTATACCGGTCAATACTGACCGTTTTTGTTGCACTGTTTCTTGCGTTTCCATTTGCGGCGCAAAACACCGACGAGCCTTCCAGCGCGGACCGGGCTCGAGCCGCCGAGGAATTCCGCCGGGGTGTCCAGGCCTATTACCGCGGATATTTCAATGAAGCGGTTCTTGTGTTTGAAAAGGCATTGTCTTTTCTTCCCGGCGAAGAGCGTATCCTCGACTGGCTGGGGAAAGCGTATTACCGGACCGGTGTTGAGGGTGCGGCACTTCAGCAATGGCAGTTCGCCCTGAATGCTTCGGGTGGAAATCTTCTGCTGCAAAACAGGATCGAAACGGTATGCGAGCGGCGTACCATTTCCCGTGATTTCGATGAAACGATCCGGTTTGTGGAAGCGGGGCTCATAAATCCCCGTACAGAGAACGGGTACCTGTTCCGACAGCCGGTGGGCATTCTTCCTCTTCAGGATGGAACGTTCTGGGTGAGTGCCTATGGTTCGAACGAGTTGCTTCATTTTGATGTAAACGGTGTTATTATTGAGCGCTCCCGTGGGCCGGTCAGCGGTTTTGACCGTCCGTTCGGTCTTGCCCGTCTTTCCGATGGAAGAATTCTTGTGGCCGAGATGGCCGCGGACCGGGTTTCAATTATTTCTCCGGGTGGTAGTTTTATTTCCTCTTTTGGTACCCGGGGCCGGGAGCCGGGGCAGCTGCTCGGTCCGCAGTATCTTGCGGTGGATTCAGCT
>CAZVEL010000091.1:0-7066 GCA_964626305.1 uncultured Treponema sp.
ATATTTTAAGGCCAGTTTTCGATATGCTTTTTTAATTTCGTCCTTGTTTGCATTCTTCTGAATACCAAGCACTTCGTAATAATCACGTTTTGTAGCCACAAAGAACTCCAGATGAAAAGGATGGCGGCCCGTTCGGGCGGCCGGGAAAATCCGGCCGCCTCCGCCGGCAGAACCGGCGGTACGGGGATTTATTTATTATCGTCGTCTACCACTTCGTAGTCAACGTCATCAGCAGAACCCTTGTTCGGGCCTTTTTCTTCCGCTGAAGCATCTGCTCCGGCAAATCCTTCAGCACCGGGCTCTCCCTCTCCAGATGCCTGCTGGGTTTTGTACATTTCCTCGGCTATCTTGTAGGAAGCCTGCTTGAGTTCTTCGGTTTTCGCCTTGATTGCCTCAACATCATCGCCTTCAAGTGCCTGTTTGAGCGCGGCAACCGCGGCTTCAATCTGCTGCTTGTCGGCATCGCTTACCTTGTCGCCCATATCCTTGAGAGTTTTCTCGGTGGTGTACACCATGGAATCCGCTTCATTGCGAGCTTCAACCCGTTCACGCTCTTTCTTGTCGGCTTCGGCATTCGCTTCGGCTTCCTTGACCATACGGTCAATTTCACTCTCGCTGAGGCCGCTGGAGCTCTCAATACGGATGCGTTGTTCCTTTCCGGTACCAAGATCCTTGGCGGAAACATGCACAATGCCGTTCGCGTCGATATCGAAGGTAACCTCAATCTGGGGTACGCCGCGCGGAGCGGGAGGAATACCGACCAGGTCGAATTTTCCGAGCGTGCGGTTCTGGCTCGCCATTTCCCGCTCACCCTGGAGAACATGAATGGATACTGCAGTCTGACCATCCGCAGCAGTGGAGAACACCTGACTCTTGCGGGTCGGGATGGTGGTATTGCGGCTGATGAGCCGGGTAAAGACACCGCCCATGGTTTCAATACCGAGAGAAAGCGGCGTAACGTCAAGAAGGAGAACATCTTTTACATCGCCTCCAAGGATACCACCCTGAATGGCAGCACCAACAGCGACTGCTTCGTCGGGATTAACACTCTTTGAACCTTCTTTCCCGAACATTTCCTTGACCAGCTGAGTGATCTTGGGCATGCGGGTGGAACCACCGACCAGCAGAATTTCGTCGATCTGGTCAGTGGAAATACCGGCATCCTTCAGGGCCTTCTTGCACGGATCCTTTGTGCGTTCAAAAAGGTCGTCGCACATCTGTTCGAATTTGGACCGGGTAAGGGTCTTCTGCAGATGCTTGGGCCCCGAAGCGTCAGCGGTAATAAAGGGAAGATTAACTTCGGTACTGGTAACCGCAGAAAGCTCAATCTTTGCCTTTTCAGCTGCCTCACGGAGGCGCTGGAGAGCCATACGGTCCTGAGAAAGGTCAATACCGGTGTCGTTTTTGAATTCTTCCACCAGCCAGTTCATGACACGGCGGTCGAAGTCGTCACCACCAAGGTGAGTATCACCATTGGTGGATTTTACTTCAAAAACACCGTCTCCCAGTTCAAGTATGGAGATATCAAACGTGCCACCACCGAGGTCATATACGGCAATAGTCTTCTCTTTCTTGGATTCCTTGTTGAAACCAAACGCAAGCGACGCCGCGGTAGGCTCATTGATTATGCGCTTTACCTCGAGACCGGCAATTTTCCCCGCGTCCTTGGTCGCCTGGCGCTGGGCATCATTAAAGTAAGCCGGAACGGTTATGACCGCTTCGGTAACCGTTTCGCCCAGATAGTCTTCCGCGGTCTTTTTCATCTTCTGAAGGATGAACGCACTTATTTCCTGGGTTGAATAAAGCTTGCCTTCAACATCGACACGGACATCTTCTCCCTGCGCGACCAGTTTGTAGGGAACATTCTTTGCTTCACTGTTGAGCTCACTGAACCGGTGCCCGATAAACCGCTTGATCGAATAGACCGTTTTATCGGGATTAGTAATCATCTGGTTCTTGGCGGGCTGCCCGACAACCCGTTCACCCTTGGAGGTAAACCCCACGATTGAAGGGGTGGTGCGGCCGCCTTCCGAGTTCTGGATTACAACCGGTTCTCCGCCTTCCATAACGGCAACACATGAGTTGGTTGTTCCCAGGTCAATTCCTATAATCTTTCCCATAGTATCTAGTCTCCTTTTTTTCACCTTGTATGCGTAACGGGTTCACGCCTGTACGTATCATTCAGCCGCATTGTCCTGCGGCATTTTTACCATAACCTTGGCGGCGCGGATAACGCGGCCTTTCAGCTTGTACCCCTTGAGGTATTCCTCGGCAACCGTGGGTTCCTTTACATCAGGATCCGGGATAGTTCCTATTGCCTCGTGAATATTGGGATCGAATCCCGTATCCTTCGAGGGATAGTATTCAAGCCCGTACTTTGTTTCGAGCATGGATCCAAGCTGCTTGCGGATCATAACAACACCATCCGAAAAGGCGGCAGAACTGTCCTGCTCCCCGGAGGTAGTGCCGGCATCTATTGCACGGTCAAAATCGTCCAGGATCTGGACAAGATCCAGCAACAGCCCGGTATTCGCATAATCGATAGCTTCCTGCTTCTCCCGTATCATCCGCTTGCGGTAGTTTTCAAAGTCTGCGGCTTTGCGGAGATACTGATCCTGAAGATCTGCATTCAGTTTTTCAAGTTCCTGCATCCGCGAAGCGGGATCTTCTTCTTTGTTCGCAGGTTTTTCAGGTCCGTCTGTACCAGACTCCGTTGTATCTCCGGGGACATCGGCAGCAGCGGTTTCTGCCGCCTGCTGCGGTTGTGCACCAGTTTCCGGACCCTCTGATTTCTTCATGCTGTCTTCCTCATTCGGTCCGGAAGCATTTTTTACGTGTTCCTCGGTGTTTTTCTTCATTACTGCAACCTCAGAAAAAAGATACTAATATTGCTGCCACGGGGTCAACCAAATCATGAAAAATCGCCCCGATCAGTCATCAAGTTCACCCATGATGAGCTTCCATGCTACCGATGAACGTGAGGGAATGTTTGGTAATTCGCTCCGGGTAAACCAGCGGGCTTCAAGAATTTCTTCTCCGTCGGGAACAAGTTCGCCCGAATCCCAGTCTGCATGAAACGCTATCATGTACTGATCGGGAAAGGGCCAGCTCTGACTCCCCGCATAGCGGATGTTTTTCACCGTAATTCCGGTTTCTTCGAGTACTTCACGAGCAACACAGGCTTCCAGGGATTCTCCGTGTTCCACATATCCAGCTACACAGGAAAAAAGATGCTGTATCCGGTAGGAATGCCTCACGAGCAGTATCTTGTCTCCCCGATGCACCAGCACGATAACGGCCGGGGGGCAAGTCGGGGATAGTAATCCACACCGCAGGAGGTACATCGTAAAGCGGTTTCAGACGGATGTTCAACAAGAGAATCACCACAGCGAGTACAATACCGGGTAGCCGTGTACCAGTTGATCAATCCGTATGCCCGGCCTGTATTAAGGGCAATCCCTTCAGGAATGGAACCGTCCTGCGCGAACAGAGAACGGACAGGAACCCACGAACATCTTTTTCCGCTTCCCGACGAACATGCCTCGAGAACCTCCGCGGATCGGGCGCTTTCCGTCATCAGAACCTCATGTACAGTTCCGTCAAAAGTAATCCGTATGCGTGTCGTTCCGGGAATACTATCGAGTTCCGGGGTCAAAACGGGAAGGTCGAATGAATCACAAAGAGCTATTTCATCGGGGTGAAACACGTAAATGGTAGATTCCATACATACTCCGGGTTTTCTTTACCCTTACCATACCGGAAAGGGTCCCGTTTTGTCCATGTATACCCGTTTTGGGCGATATCTGTCTTGAACCGGCATCTGGATTCATGATATATTCGCGTATGAAAGTAGCAATCTTTTTCGGATCAAAATCGGACACAGACAGTATGAAGAAGGCCGCAGGAGTTCTCAGGGATTTCGGCGTTGAATTTTCTTCATTCATCATTTCCGCACATCGTGCCGGGGAATTACTTGCTGAAACCATTGCCCGCGTAGAAGATGACGGCACCGAGGTTATTATTGCCGGTGCAGGGCTCGCAGCACATCTTCCGGGTGTAATTGCCTCAATGACGGTACTACCCGTTATCGGTGTTCCGCTCGATGGTGGCAAGGTAGGCGGCCTCGATGCACTTCTTTCCATTGTACAGATGCCCAAACAGATCCCGGTGGCAACCGTCGGCCTTGATAATGCCGCGAACGCGGCATATCTCGCCTGTGAAATTCTTGCCATCAAGTACCCCGAACTCAAAACAAAGCTTCTGGAATTCCGTACAAAACTCAAAAGGGACATAGCCGCCGAAGGCGGAAGGGGTGTAGAACTGTGAAATCCATACAGGACAGTACAGGCGATTGCCTGATGTACGGTGAAGACGAAAAGCTGCGTGACCACTGCGGTGTTGTTGGTGTGTATCTTTCAGATCATGAAACCAACGCCTCCCGTCTTGCATACTACGGACTGCAGTCATTGCAACACCGGGGACAGGAAAGCACCGGTATTGCTGTTTCGGACGGTGAAAGAGTTGAGCATTTCAAGAAGATGGGACTGGTTGCAGATGTGTACAACCATGATAATCTATCTCAGCTCAGCGGACACATCGCGATTGGACATGTTCTGTACTCCACCTCGGGTCACGCAAACATCGAAAACGCCCAGCCCTTTGTTTCCCGCTCAAAGCTGGGAACCCTCGCCGTGGCACATAACGGCAGCCTGGTAAATGCCGAACCCATGAAAGAGTTTCTCGAAGAAACCGGTTCAACCTTCACCTCGGCAAGTGATACCGAAGTCATTATAAAACTGATTGCGAAAAACTATAAAAAAGGTCTCGAAAAAGCCCTGACCGACACAATCCAGGTCATCCGCGGCTCCTTTGCTCTCGCCGTCATGACCGAGAAAACCCTTATCGGCGCCCGTGATCCCAACGGAATCCGCCCGCTGTGCCTGGGAAAACTTCCCAATGGATGGATTCTTGCCAGTGAATCCTGTGCAATCGATGCCATGGGGGGAGAACTTGTACGCGACATTGAACCGGGTGAAATTGTCATCATAAATGATGACGGGGTCCTCTCGTTCAATTTCGGCGAAAAAACCGCCCGGAAAAGCTGCATCTTTGAATACGTGTATTTTGCCCGGCCGGACTCCATTATGGACAACATCCATGTTCTTGAAGCCCGGATAAAAATGGGTGAAGTGCTTGCCCGGGAATCCGGTGTTACCGCGGATGTGGTAATCGGTGTTCCCGATTCAGGACTTGGTGCAGCACTTGGATTCTCCCGCGCATCGGGAATCCCCTATGCCATGGGCCTGGTCAAAAATAAGTACATCGGGAGAACCTTTATCGCACCGAGCCAGGAAGAGCGGGAACAGATGGTTTTTGTAAAACTCAATGCCATCAAATACGATGTTTGCGGGAAACGGGTTGTCATTATCGACGACTCGATTGTGCGTGGTACGACCTGCCGTCGTCTGATCCAGATTCTCCGCAAGGCAGGCGCCAGGGAAGTGCATTTTCGCATTTCTTCCCCGCCGGTCAAGTATCCCTGCTACTTCGGAATCGATACACCCGTCCGCGCAGACCTTATCTCCGCCACTCACGACACAAACGAGGTTTGCAATGCTGTTGGGGCTGATTCGCTTGCGTTCATTTCAATGGATGGCATGATTGAAGCGCTCGAGAGCTGTGAACCCGACCGGCCAGAGGATCCCGTACAGGAAAACAACCGGAAAAAGAGTGAATCCGGTTCGAGTAATTGCGGATTTTGTCAGGGCTGTTTTCTGGGAGAGTATCCCATGCCCATGATCGGTGAAATTGGAAAACGGTAAGGAGAAAACCAATGATTGACTACCGGACCGCCGGTGTAAATGTTGAAGAAGGCTATCGTGCCGTAACCGGATACAAGGAACACGCGAAGCGGACCATGATCCCCGGTGTTCTGAACGGACTCGGTAGTTTTGCGGGAATGTTCCAGATCCCTGCAGGATACCGCGAACCGGTCATTGTTTCGGGAACTGACGGAGTCGGGACCAAACTGGATATTGCCTTCACCGTAAAAAAATACGACACCGTCGGTATTGACTGTGTTGCCATGTGTGTAAACGACATTCTCTGCCATGGAGCGAAGCCGCTATACTTTCTCGACTACATAGCCTGCGGAAAACTCGATGCGGCTGTTGCCTCGGATCTTGTAAAAGGGGTCGCAGACGGGTGTGTACAAAGCGGTGCCGCGCTTCTTGGCGGCGAAACCGCCGAAATGCCGGGTTTTTACGACGAGGGTAAATACGACATCGCCGGATTCGCCGTCGGCATAGCGGAAAAATCTGAAATAATTGACGGATCCGCAATCCGCGAGGGGGATGTTCTCGTGGGGCTTGCCTCAAGCGGTGTCCACTCAAACGGGTTTTCACTCGTTCGCAAACTGGTTCCAGACTTCACCGAGAATTTTGACGGCAAGCCAATCGGCGAAATACTGTTGGAACCTACAAAAATCTATGTAAAACCGGTACTCGCCCTTCTTGAAGAAACAAACGTACACGGCATGGTTCACATTACCGGCGGCGGATTTTTCGAAAACATTCCAAGAATGTTTCCATCAGGCGGAGTTAACAGCAGAGAAGCCGGAGCGCACCTCGTTTCCGTACTTAAAAAGGACAGCTGGCCAGTTCCGCCCATTTTTGCGGAACTGGTACGCCGGGGAGCGAATCCCGATCGCATGTTCCACACCTATAACATGGGAATCGGGTTTATCCTGGCCCTTGCGCCGGAAGACGCGCAAAACGCCATCCAGCATTTCGAAGCAGCCGGGTTCTCCGCGTACGAAATAGGACGGGTTGAAACAGGAACCGATGATGTCACCTTCCGCTGATCCGGCCACCCAAACAGTACGCCTCGCGGTCTTTGTATCCGGCGGCGGGACCAACCTCCAGGCGCTGATCGATGCCTCGGAGGCGGATCCCGCCATTCCGTACCAGATTGTCTGCGTTGTAACAGACCGGGAGGGAACCGGCGGTCAGCAGCGGGCTGAAAAACATGGAATACCCGTGGAGCTCGCCCTTCCGCCCCGGGGCGT
>CAZVEL010000092.1:0-3819 GCA_964626305.1 uncultured Treponema sp.
TGATATTGATATTTTTTTAACTATTTATTATAGTTCAAGCATACCACCTGCGGTCAGGATGAGGAGCCTTCCAATTCTGAAGCCAAGGGCCGGGAGCTACAGTCTTTTCCCCGCACCAGCCGTATTCCGGCTGTCTGTGTCCGCAAAGATACGCCCGCGGCCCCTCCGCAGTATAAAAAGGAGGGTTGTTATGGAAGAAAGATCCGTTGGTGTTATCGCGATCATTATCAGCAACAGAAGCAAAACCGCCAATCTCGTAAACGAAACGCTTGCTCCCTTTGCCGACATGATAATCGGCCGGATGGGCCTGCCGTATCATGAACGCGACCTCAACATCATCACACTCATGGTAGACGCCACAACTGACCGCATTGGAGCCCTGACAGGCAAGATCGGCATGATCGACGGCGTTACCGTCAAATCAACACTGGCAAAACTGTAGGCAAAGGAGCTGACAATGAAAGACGCAACAAGTGGCGGAGCCCCCTCCGTCAAGGAATGGAAAGACAACCTGATTAAACAGGACGAAATTGACCGCTACCTCGTAGACGGCAAAGACTTTATTGACGACGACGCTATCGAAGCGGAGATCGAAAAGAACCGCAAGGCCTCCCCGGAGCGGATCCGCGAGATAATAAAAAAGGCGTACAACGTGAATCTCATGGACTCCGCCGACGTCGCCGCGCTCCTCAATGTGACCGACCCTGATCTCAAAGAAGAAATATTCACGGCAGCACGGGAGATCAAAAAACAGGTGTACGACAACCGCGTGGTTACCTTCGCACCGCTTTACTGCGGCAGCAAGTGCGTAAACCGCTGCAAATACTGCGGCTTCCGCTGCGACAACGATTCAATAGAACGACGCGTACTCACCATGGACGAAATCGAAGCCGAAACCCGTGTTCTAGCCGCGAAAATCGGGCACAAGCGGCTGGTTGTTGTCTACGGAGAACACCCCGAGACCGATGCCGACTACATTGCAGAAAGCATGAAACGCATTTATTCCGTTAAGGAACGGGTACGGAACGGGGTTGGAGAAATCCGCCGGGTAAATATCAATGCCGCCCCCTTACCCATAGACGACCTGAAAAAACTGCGAGACGCCGGAATCGGCACCTTCCAGGTTTTCCAGGAAACCTATCACCACAAAACCTATCGCGAGGTACATCCGGAAGGAACGCTTAAAGGGAATTACCCCTGGCGCCTCTACGCCCTGCACCGCGCGATGGACGCCGGTATTGACGACGTGGCTGTCGGAGCACTCTTCGGCCTGTACGACTGGAAGTTCGAAGTAATGGGCATGGTTGCCCACGCGCAGGATCTGGAAAAACGCTATGGCCTCGGACCACATACGGTGTCCGTCCCCCGGCTTGAGCCTGCCTCCGATACCGACTTTTCCTGGGTCAAACACTGGGTAAGCGACGAGGAGTTCAAGTTCCTCATCGCGGTAATCCGGCTTGCCATTCCCTACGCCGGACTCATCGTAACCAATCGGGAAAGCCCGGAGATGCTCCGCTCGGTCATCAAGATGTGCACCCAGCGAGACGCGGATACCCGGGTGGGGATCGGCGCATATCATGATGCATATCCAACAGACGCGGAAACCGCCGGCGGCGATGACCAGAAGGGTGAACGCCAGCAGTTCATCCTCGGCGACACCCGGAGCCTCGATGAAATTATCCGGGAGCTCGCGGAAATGGGACACATCGTCTCGTTTTGCACCGCCGGTTACCGCTGCGGCAGGACCGGTAAGAAGATCATGGACGCCCTCGCATCCGGTCAGGAAGGATGCTTCTGCAAACTGAACGCGGTACTCACCTTCCAGGAATGGCTCGAAGACTTCGCGACACCGGAAACAAAAAAAATCGGCGACGCCATCATCGAACAGGAAATGAAAGAAATCCGGGCACGGGTTCCCGCGGACTTCTCCGAGGCGCAACTGACGCATCTCGAAAAAGGACGCGAGCGCATCCTTGCCGGAGAACGCGATATATATTTCTAGGAGTTTTTCATGAATGAAACGCCCAAGGCCCTTCGTCTGCATATCGGTATATTCGGACGGACGAATACGGGGAAATCGAGCTTCGTAAACCTCATTACCGGACAGAGCATTTCCATTGTCTCGCCGGTTGCCGGCACCACAACGGATGTGGTCCGCAAGAGCATGGAGCTTCTTCCCGTAGGACCGGTTACCTTTCTCGATACCGCCGGCATCAATGACGATTCCGGCCTTGGCGAACTCAGAATAGGCCGGACAAAGAAAGCCCTCACCTCGAGCGATATAGCCGTCCTCGTGCTTGAACCCGGAGGCTGGACCAACTATGAGACAGCTCTTGCCGCTGAAGCGGAGAAGCAAAACACGCCGCTCATTCTCGTCATCAACAAGAGCGACATGACGCCGCCTGATGATGCGACGGAATTGCCCGAATCCGTTCCGGCGGACCGCGTCATGCGCATTTCCTGCGTAACGGCAGAACGGAACCCAGCCGAACGTGAAACAATAATCCAGGAGTTCAAGAAGCTGATTCTATCGGTTTGTCCCGACGACTTCCTTGAACCACCCGCCATTCTCGGCGACCTGTTGCCTGCCGGCAAGGACACCCCTCATGTTGTCCTCATTGTCCCGATTGACACCCAGGCCCCCAAGGGGCGGATCATTCTCCCCCAGGTACAGGCGATCCGCGACACGCTCGATTTCAACGCCGCGTCGACCGTCGTCAAGGAAAACGGGTATCCCGTGTTCCTCAAGAAGCTTGCAGAAAAACCGGATCTCGTGGTTTGCGACTCGCAGGTTGCCCGGAAGATGGTCACCAACACCCCGGACGATATTGCCTGTACCACATTCTCCATCCTCTTTTCCCGCTACAAGGGAGACATCACCCTCATGGCGGAAGGAGGCGCGGCAATACACCGGCTCAAGGAAGGAGACCGGGTTCTCATCTCCGAAGCCTGCACCCACCATCCGCTTCTAGATGATATCGGACGAATCAAGATTCCCAAATGGCTCCGCGAGTTTACCGGGCTCGATATCGCGTGTGTACACACCGCGGGAAAAGAGTATCCAACTGATCTTTCACAATTCGCGCTCATCATTCATTGCGGCGCCTGTACGCTTACCCGGCGGGAAACCCTCTGGCGGATCGAACAGGCCCGCGTGGCGGGTATCCCGGTAACCAATTACGGCATCGCCATTTCCGTGCTGCAGGGTGTTGCAGATCGTACCCTTTCACCGTTCCCCGAAGCTCTCGCCGCCTACCACGCGGTAAAAGACCGCCGCACCGCAAAAGGAGCGGCTGAATGACGCGCCCCGGCTTTACCGACTGTCTCGACCGGGTACGCGAAAACCCCGACGCAGCGCAGGAAGATCTCGTCTTCTTGCTCAACAATGAAAGCCCCAGGGAAGACGGCCTTCTTTTCGCCGCGGCGGCCGACGTGCGCGACCGCTACTGTGGCGCGCGCATGGTGCTCCGCGGCCTGGTGGAGTTTTCCAGTTATTGCGGGAATACCTGCCATTACTGCGGTCTCAACCGGTATAACGGTAAAGCCGAACGGTACCGGCTCACGCCTGATCAAATGGTGGAAAGCGCCCGACTCATATGGGACGCGAATATTCACACCATCGTGCTCCAGGGGGGAGAAGACGGTATTGCCGCCGAAACACTCGCGAACGTTATCTCGCGCATCAAGAGCGAACACGACATGGCGATAACTCTTTCGGTAGGCGAACGCTCGCGAGAGGACTACGCGCTCTGGAAGGACGCCGGCGCGGACCGCTACCTCCTGCGTATTGAAACCACCGATCCCGCGCTCTACGCGTCC
>CAZVEL010000093.1:0-2900 GCA_964626305.1 uncultured Treponema sp.
TGTGGACTTTCCCACATTCGGCCGTCCCACCACCACGATGAGCGGAAGATTCCGATATATTTTTGTTTCATCAAATTCCGGGACAGGCGTACCGGTTTCAGGAGTGTCAGACATAGCTTTTTATTCGTTCCTCTACCAACATTCGAATTTCACGGGCTGCCGAAAGGCCCATCGCGGTTTCGGCCAGTTCAACGGCGTCTTTCAAAGACACCCGACGGATCATCTCCTTGACCGGTTCAAGATTCGGTACCGCCATGCTGAAACTCCGCAGGCCCATACCCAAAAGTAAAAAAACCGCCGAAGGATCTCCGGCCATTTCTCCGCACATGGAAACCTCCGTGCGCGTATTCCGGCCGGCCTGGATTGTCTGCAGTATCATGCGTAACACCGCCGGATTAAACGGATCAAAGAGATGGGCAACCCGGGCATTTTCACGGTCAACGGCCAGGGTGTATTGCACCAGATCATTTGTCCCGATGGACATAAAGTCGCATTTTTGCGCCAGAAGATCGGCACAAACCGCCGCAGCGGGGATTTCTATCATTACACCGGTTTTGATTCGGGTGTTATATGCACAGCCGGCCCGGTCACATTCAGCTTTAGCTTCCTCAAGTACATCAAGCACGGCATCAAGTTCCTCCACACTTGAAATCATGGGAAACATGATCCGGAGGTCGCCATGACTGCTTGCCCGCAGCAGAGCGCGGAGCTGTTCCTTGAAAAGCTCGCGGCGATCAAGACAGTAGCGCACGGCGCGCCAGCCGAGAAGCGGGTTTGCTTCACCCTGGTCCTTTTGCTCGGAAAGCATCTTGTCCGCACCGGAATCGAGGGTACGAATAATTACCGGAGCACCGTTCATGGCTTCAACGGCAGACCGGTACGCCTCATACTGGATTTCCTCGTCGGGAATATCCCGTTGCGAAATATACAGGAATTCAGAACGAAATAATCCGATGCCGGCGGCACCCTCGCTCCGCGCCGATTCCGCTTCCTCGGCAAGCGCGATATTCGCCCGCAGGGTTACCTGCGTTCCGTCTCTTGTTTCCGCCGGTTCAAGAACACGACGTTGATGTTCCTCGTCGGCTACACGGGTCTGCAGGCCAAAAAGAGGCATCCTGGCACGATAGGAAGCCGCAACATCACTCGGCGGAGAAATAATGACGAGTCCGTCACCTCCATCGAGAACAACCTCGTCACCATCCGAAACCGCCTCAAGAATTCCGCGGACACCCATGACCGCCGGTATCCGCCAGGCACGGGCCAGAATGGCGACATGGCTCGTTGCCCCGCCCTCTTCCAGAATAATGCCCAGAATGCCGGCGTCCCGGAGGGTTATCGCTTCGGACGGCATGATGTTTCGGGCGACCAGAATAGTTCCCGGGGGAACGAAGCGGCTGGTGCTCCCCGAACCCCGGCGTTTGCCCGGTTCGGAAGCCGTATCATTCATAAGGTGCCGCATAACTCGGTCAAAGGCGTCTTCTATATCAACGGCACGTTCAGCCAGGTAGGTATCCCCCGTGGTGCGGAGCATCCTCACCGTTTCCTGAACTGCATCGTACAAAACCGCTTCCACATTGCACAGTTTTTCCTCAAGCTGTTTTTTGATACGAGGAATAAACTCGGGATCATTGAGCATCATGACATGGGCCTCAATGATTTCCGTTTGCTCACGGGCACGGTCCTGCATGAGCAGTGAAAGTTCCGATCGTGATCGCTCAAGGGCAGACTGAAGCCACTCCCACTGGACAGAAACATCGGCGGGTTCTATTGCATAGCGGGGAATTTCGGCTGGCTCTCCGTCGGCAAGACAAAAAACGGGGCCCATGACCATTCCCCGTGACGCCGACAATCCTTCGAGCGTTATCACGGGTTTACTATATCGCAAAAATTGGTCCTTGCATACAGATTGAAATCGGCGTATCATGATCCCATGGCGGATAAACGTAAAAATAAATCTGCATCTCTTGGCTGTCTTTTCTGGATAGCGTTTATACTGCTTGTTCTCGTCCTGTTTTTCTTTAACCGGAAAAATATCAGCATGGTCCTGGAAAAAACCGGGGCAATGCAGCTCATAACCAGCAGTGAATCCCCCGCTGAAGACGTTCCAGTCGCAGACGAACCCGAAATTCCCCCGATAACTACCGCGGCAGACGACGATCCGTCTCAGACGGATCCGGCACTCACCGAAAAACCTGCTGATCCAGAACAACCGGCTGCTGAAAAGGACCCCGCAAAAACCCCGCCCGCCGCACCGGCACCTGAAAAACCCTCACCAACGGAGAACCCGGCAGCAAAACCTGCTGAGGAAAAACCCGTTGTACAGACACGAACCGCGACATTATTTTTTGTCAGCATAGATTCGGACGGGCGGGTCCTCCGCAAGGAAGTAACCCGGCAGGTACCCCGGACCAATTCACCGCTTACCGAAACCCTTACCGCACTCTTTGCAGGAACTACCAGCGCAGAGTCGTCCAAAAACCTCCGTACGCTCATTCCGGCAGGAACCCGTCTTCTTTCCGCATCGGTAAAAGACGGAGTGGCAACACTCAACCTGAGCGAAGAGTTTCAGTTCAACCAGTATGGAATAGAAGGATATCTGGGTCAGCTTGCACAGGTTGTTTTTACGGCGACAGCATTTCCCACGGTCTCGTCAGTGCAGATTCTTATTGAAGGGCAGCGGCGGGAGTATCTGGGAGCGGAGGGGGTCTGGATTGGCACCCCCCTCTCCCGGGAGAAATTTTAGTACTACTGCCAATAATGTTGGGAAAACCGGCAGCAAATTACCTCATCCGACAAGATGCCGGGCGACCCACCCGTCCCCCGGCTGCCCTTTTTCAGGAACCCGCCCCGTCTGGAAGCAGACCACCGGCGGGTTTTTCTTTCTCCGCAGCCCGATATCC
>CAZVEL010000094.1:0-5756 GCA_964626305.1 uncultured Treponema sp.
TCTCGTTGAACACCGGACGGTGAGTTCCCGCCGTCCCCGAACGCGCACCAACCCGCTTTTTCCCGTGAACTACATTGACCGTGAGATACGGAAAAACTCTGCCGCGCATGTCCGCGAAACGGTTCGGGGAGACCGGGAAGTGACGATGACGATGTCCCGGATGGTTATTACGCTGGGGTATCATACCTTTCGGAAACCGTACCGGATTGACAACCGGACAAAAAGGACAAATGTGAGGACGCATGCGGAAGTGGTCAATCTTCTGGACAACCGGGAAACACGGGAAGCGTTTGACCGGTTATACACGAGACGACATCTGTGGAGTCATCAAAGATTGAAGGCCCAATGGATGGAGGATATCTGGTTGCGGAGAAAGAAAAACCCGCCGGTAGTCTGCTTCCAGACGGGGCGGGTTCCTGAAAAAGGACAGCCGGGTAACGGCTGGGTTCCCCGGCATCTTCTTGAATGAATTAATTTGCTGCCGGTTTTCCCAACATTATTGGCAGCAGTTACGAAGGTGCTCCATGCCGCCGTCAGCCGGGGCGGTGATTTCGCAGAAGTTTATTTTCAGCACAAAGTATCAGATCAAATCGGATATGAGGACGGACAGGTTAACCGTGCACATGCACGTGTTGATCTTGGCGCCGGCATCCGCGTATTGAACGGCGAGCAGACCGGATATGCTTACACCGAGGAACTCACGCCAGAGGCATTGATCTCGGCCGCACAGACCGCGGCGTTTATAGCCTCGTCGACACCGGGAAAACCGGCAGTAATTATTCCCTCAGCTCAGGATTTCCATATATTCTGAATTCTCCGGAAACATGTAAAAGCCCAAGCATGTGCAACAACCCATTATAGTATCTCCATCGCCCATTCGGCGTTGGCTGCATCCACAGTTCTTTCACAAAGTCTTTGGCGAAATCTTCCGTACAAATGGTAGCGCCAACAGCGTTCATGGCAACGAGGGCTGGTGACCCATAATTTACTTTCGGTTTTCCGTCGTGGGAATACACGGCGACAATGGTTGGCTGCGAAGAATAGAAGCCCAACAGCTTGTTGACGGCTTCAACCGCGCGTTCATCCGTGCCAAACCAGAGGTAATCGACTGCAATGTTCTGTATAACCCGAAACGAATCGAAAGCCGAAAGATCCGAGCTGGAATTAAAGGAGACCTTGTACGGTTTTCCGTCGAATGACGCGTACTCGGTAAAGAGCCCGGTTTCAGGATGAGCCGCGAGGGTAAAATAATCCCGGCTCGTCCGCGCGACTTCTTTCCATAATTCGTTGTCTGCCTTTGCCCACATTGCCCACAGCTCATAAAATGCCGGCAGATGATAGGAGGGATCGGTGAAACCGGCGGCAGGTGGATCAGGTGAAAAAATGATCTGTTTGTGTTCCGGGTCGATCATCGGACGGATGGTGGCACTGGGTTGCTTATGCACCATTTCATGGAGGATGTCGTTTGCCTCGTTTTCATAATTGTATATCCCGCTGCCGTTTCCCCAGCGTTTTCCTGCGAACATGAGCGCCATGGCGAAGTACTCTTCGCCGTCCGGAGCCGAATTGGGATCCATCATCACGTAAGGGGCCTTGTTCCGGAGCTGCCAGGCAAAGTATCCTTTCTTTTCGCCATCCTGATGCTGCATCCGGTTCTTCGCGAAAGTCCACAGCTTGTCAAAGGTATCCTTATCGTCCATCATGACGGAGATTATCATGCCGTAGGACATGCCTTCCGATCTGATATCCCGGGAATCGTAACTGCTGATAAAACCATCGCCATCTGCTGTTTCATAGAACAACCGTTCAGTCATCTCATTGCCGAAAAAAAGCTGTTCATACGCTGATCGAACTTTATCCTGTACTGCTTCTTCATCGGCAATGCCAAATTCAACAAAGAAGTTTTTATGATTTCCAGACTCCCATGCTGATTTAGTGAACAGGCGGCTGCCCGAAAAGAGAAAAAACAGGACAACCAGAACAACGAGAACAGAAACACCAATGATGACATATATCATTTTTTTCAAACCAAGCTCCTTCAGTACCGGACTGTAAACGAGCACACTCCTACTGTCAAGATAACCGCTGGAATTCCGACGAATCGACCCATGAAAGTTTTGCTTTTAACGTTCGCTTTTTCGGGTATATACTTGCTATATATACAAAAAGGCGGTAATCATGATTAAAGCACATTCAATTGACGACAAGAGCCGAACGGCAAATATCATCCGTGAGGAAATCCGGAAACGTACCGGCGTAACCATTCCAATAGTGTACAAGGACATGTAAATGAAACAATTACAAAAGTCTGTTATTTTAACTGTTCTTGCCCTTTCCCTTCTTGTCTCCTGCACACGTAGCTCCTGGATGCCTCGCTGGCTTGAGCCGGAGCATGCTGTTGAATATCGGGACGTTCCCACACGGCGGAACGACGAGACCATTACGTCTGTAACGAAGGAACAGGCCCTGGCCGATCTCGACCATTTCAAGTATCTCATAGAAACATCGTACGCCGGATATGAATACCAGCAGGAAATGCGTGGCGTCAATTTTGACAAGAATTTCCGGCGGGCCCGGAGTTATATCCGGGAGCTGGATGGCGATATGCTTTCATTTAACGAATTCAAGGAAATCATATCCATAGCTCTTTCCGGTGTTCAGGACGGGCATTTCAGTTTCATGCTTCCCGGTTTAAAACCGTATCAGCATAAAACGTTCTATCATTCCGGGATAACCGTATCCAAAAAGAATGGAAAGTACCTGGTCGAATCCTCGTCCGATGACGGGGTTTCTCCCGGCGACCGGTACCGTGGCCCAAAAGAACATCTTTTCCGGACGTATTCAGACGATGAAGAGACGTACCGGATCGGGACACTTTCCCGGACACCGGTAGAGGTGCTATCGCTCAAATTTAACAAAGAAACGGTTGAAGTGCCGGTAGCACCGGACACGATCGCTCCAGGACCGGAGATGCCGGTGTATTCCCTGACTGACAGCGTGGCGTATCTCCGCATCCCCAGTTTTGGCGCGATGGGCGAGAAGGGCCCTGTTACGCCGGAGGGACGAGAGCGGCTTAAAGCAGTTCAACGCCACATCAGGATGCTTGACAAGGGAAATACCGTCATTATTGATCTCCGGAATAATCCCGGCGGATATACCGATACGTCATCTCTTGTTCCGGCTATACTATTCAAGCGGCAAGTCACCAATTTTATGCCTGAAATGGCGGAACTATTTTCTCCAGGAACGACACAGGCACGACTCCAAAATGTATGGGACCGGGGAGATGATTCTGACGGATACCGAAATCTCCGCAAAGCGGCGCAACTGGAAGCCGACAAACAGAAAAAAAACCCGGTACGGAGATGGGAACGCCAGAGCTACCGTGCTGAGGCCGCAAAACCGGTTGATAATTCGCGCAAGGTTATCATCATTATCAACCGTTGTAGCGCATCATCCTCGGAAATGCTCTGTGCCATTCGCACCATTCCGAATGTAACCATCATCGGGGAAAACAGTGCCGGGACTCATACCTTTGGGGCAGGACAGCTGTATGTGCTGCCAAACAGCCAGGCGCCTGTTTTATTACCGGACATGATTGTTATCGATACCTCGTTTTCCGCCGGCGAGGGAACCGGAGTTCTCCCCGATTACTGGGTTCCCAACGACGAGCTTGAAAACGTGCTCCGCTCCATGACCGGGAGCAGTTCATTCACCATCCCGGCCGCAAGTCCGCCCCGGTAAGACGTTCTTGCGAGTGAAACCGCCGGGGCGACCGGTTCCGCAGAACCGGCTGCCCTCTCGCCATTGTACGTAGCTGGCCATTGCCCGTTCTGCTTCATGTTACTCTTTGATTTTAACGGAACCCGGTATATACTGTTGCATGACACTTCATTTACAGCAAAATGCGCACGTATGTAACACGCAAAGATGATGTACCCGTTTTCTCCGCTGATACCCGCAAAGTCTTCAATGCACCAGATTATGAAAATGCCGAACGTCAAATCTGGCAGAACGCCAGATGAAAGAAATCAAGAGACGTACACGAGTTTTCGGAATTTTTCCGAATTCCGAAAGATTGCTTCGCCTTGCTGCAACGCTGTTGCTCGAAAAAAAAAGATCAATGGCAAAATGATAAACGGTATTTGCCGGAGTCAAAAGATCGTCCTGCTTTAAATGAAATTTACAGAAAAAAGGTTGCTTAATCCCCGCGGAGCGGCCGGTTCCCGTCATTACGCGCGGCCGGCCATGAAATCATGTGTATTGTGTGATAGCATTACGATCAGTAGAGAAATTTTGATCAATTTGACATATCAAATGTACTGTTGCATAATGGAAAAACTTTTCATGTATCAATACCCTGATTATGAGGTAACCATGGTTCATTTCCGGATAACTTGTGTCCGCTTGCTGTTTTTATTGTTGCTGGCAACAACCTTCTTTTCATGCAAGATCGATGAGTTTGATGAATGGAGATACTACGAAGAAAAAGGGCTTCCCACAGGAACATACCTTGATTATTCTGAGCTGGAACTGAAATGTACCGACGATCCGTTTCAGCTACATGTACAATTTGATCCCGATGATTCAGCTACAGCTGCCATCTGGTCATCCTCAAATCCTTCCGTTGCAACCGTCAGCGAAACAGGGTTGGTAACGCCCCTTTTTGCGGGAACGACAGAAATAACAGTACGTTCGGACTCGACCGCAGGGACGTATTCTGAAGCAACCTGCAGCGTTACGATAACACCGGATATACGAACCCTGATACAATCTTGTGAGGCGGCGCAATTTGACCACCCTGCAGGGATTACGTTTGATTATTCGGGAAATTTGTACGTGTGTGATACCTGGAATAACACGATCCGCAAGATTACGCCCGATGGATATACAACCACACTGGCGGGCAGCGCAGTGTATTCCGGTTCTCAGGATGGTGTTGGCACCGATGCCAGTTTTAGCTATCCCCGGGGCATTACAGTAGATAGCACCGGGAATTTATACGTTACGGACTCGGGAAACCACACTATACGAAAAATTACTCCTGATGGAACCGTCTCCACTTTGGCTGGACTTGCCAACACGCCCGGGTCAACAGACGGGGTGGGCAGTGAAGCCAGGTTCCGGGATCCTCGTGGTATCGCGGTAGATACTACCGGAAACATTTATGTGGCAGATTACGGAAACCACAAAATTCGAAAGATAACACCTGACCGTACTGTAACGACTCTAGCAGGGAGTATGAATGGCCAAATTGGTTATACAGACGGAACAGGCATTGATGCCCGATTTGACAATCCCTATGGTATAGTAGTTGATACTACAGGGAACATCTATGTGACAGATAGCGATAATAACACGATCCGAAAGATAACACCTGAGACTACCGTGACAACCCTGGCAGGACTTGCCAACATGACCGGCGAAAATGACGGTACGGGCAGTAACGCCAGATTCGGAATTCTTTCCAGTATTACAGTAGACCATCAGGGGAACCTTCTTGTCCTTGACGATGGAAACAGTATTCGCAAAGTAACCCCCGATGGTATTGTCACCACACTTGAGGTCCAGGTGAATAATTTTATTTACGGACTGGCGGTTGACGATACAGGGGCCATTTTCTTTACATATTCCGATGATAATTATAGATATTATGACACTAGTGTCCAAGATAAATAGGTCTTTTTAAAAGTCTGATTTCCATGGTATATTTTTGTTACTACGCAAATCCATACCACAAAAGGAAATCAGACATG
>CAZVEL010000095.1:0-3783 GCA_964626305.1 uncultured Treponema sp.
ACGGCAAGATCCATAACTTCCTGGACGTTATTGGAAGAGAGCATTGCCCAGCCGGTCTGGCGGCAGGCCATAACATCGGAGTGGTCGCCGAAAATGGAAAGCGCGCTTGCCGCTACGGCACGAGCTGCAATGTGGAACACGGTACTCGTAAGCTCGCCCGCGATCTTGTACATGTTCGGGATCATGAGCAGGAGGCCCTGCGACGCGGTAAAGGTCGAAGAAAGAGCGCCGGTTGTGAGGGCTCCGTGTACGGCACCGGAGGCACCGCCTTCAGACTGCAGTTCAACAACATCGGGGACCGTTCCCCAGATGTTCTTTTTGCCTTTTGCCGAGTATTCGTCGGCAACTTCACCCATGGGGCTGGAGGGAGTAATCGGATAAATCGCGATTACTTCGCTCAATGCATGGGCGACATGACCGGCGGCAGTGTTTCCGTCGATCATAACAAGATTTTTCTCAGACATATTTCCGTCCTTATAAAAGTATTGGAGTGAGAGCGATATAGGTAAAAATTTACCTTTATTACCATTAAAATACTCCGCCGAGTGTTTTTTTGCAAGGGGACGGTGTTTGTGTTACGTTGTTATTGTGGTTTTGTTATAATCACTGTGCTACACTTCAGTGTATACAAGTTTTTCAGGAGGATCTTCTATGATCAGAAAGGTTGTTTGCGTTCTTACGATCAGTGCCCTTGTGCTGGCCGGTTTTGTGGCCTGTTCATCAGCACCGGAAGAAAAAGAAGAAGAAAAGGAAGCGGTCAGCACCGTTATCGGTAAAGACGGGATTCCAATGCCATCATGGGTTGCCAAAAACCCCAAGAGCGAAACCACGTTCTATGCCGTTGGGTATTCCAAGATGTCAAACCGGAACATCTCCAAAACAGCCGCCGGTCAGGATGCTCGTGACCAGATTGCCCGTTGGATTGGAACCAGTGTAGAAAACGCGTTGGTTAGCTACACGAGCGAAGGTGGTGAAGGAGATAACACCCAGACGTTGTCCCACTTTGAAAATATTTCAAAGCAGGTGGCAGAACAAACACTGGTAGGTGTTGAAGAAGATGAGATATGGGTCGATGCAGAAGGCGGTGTATACATGCTCTGCTCCTTCCCTCGGGAAAATGTGAACAAGAGCTTTACGGACACGGTGGGAGAATTCCAGCGTAATGAAGCGGCTGCTTTTGCCGAATTCAAGGCAGAAGAAGCGCTTTCTTTCCTGGAAGAAGAAACTGAAGAGGGAGTGACCCGCTAAAGTATTTTTTTACGAATGGTAGAAAAACCCCCGAAAATCGGCTTTTCGGGGGTTTTCTTTGCGGTAATATTGACTCAAACGTCAAACATGATACAGTACGTATGCGTTTCGGCGCATACAGGGGGTTGCAATGGCAAAACGGTTATACAAGGTTGAAACAGGAAGAAAACTCTTTGGTGTGTGTGGCGGACTTGCGGAATATTTTAATATTGATGTCGTCCTTGTCCGTATTGTCTGGCTTGTTTTTTCCCTGTTTTATGGGGCAGGAATCCTGTTGTATTTTATTGCGGCGCTCGTTTTGCCCAATAAAAGCGACATCGAATAAAAAAGCCGCGGATCCTTCCGCGGCTTTGCTCTCAGTAGTTCTGGGGTAACTCAGCGGGGGTGTCTTCCACTGCTACATGGGACAGGACATACCTGATAATATTGGCGTAAGCCCAGGGCAGGTATATACCAATTGTTACAAGTGAAAGAAGCAGTTGTACCCACAGGAACCAGAATCCGCCACGTTCCCGGGTAAACACGAGCCGACCCGCCGGCTGTCCGTCCCGGTCAATTACCGTACGGTCTATAAAATACTTCCAGATGGCAAGAATGCCTGCCGGTATGTATATTCCGAGTGTAATGATGGCAAGCATCATTTGCCCGATAATAAAAAAGAAGGATCCCCAGAATTCCGTTTTCCAGTAAAATCGCATGTTTTTCCAGGAGATGTTAACGAGCCATTTATACAGATAATACATGAACGGTATGATGATGATAAAAAGGAGCATGTATACAATGCCTGAGAGAACAAACAGCGAGGAAGCAATTTCTGTATGATTGTTCATCTGATAGATGCTCGCGGTTGTAAAAACAAATCCAAAAGCGACGGCCCACAGAAACAACGGGATGATTAATCCCAGAATATAATATTTGAGCAGTTCCCTGGGGGTTCCTTCAAACCGTGTTGGCTCCCCGTCGTAGGTGCAATGGCTTACGAAATAACGGGTGACCCGGGTGTAATACCAGGGGAGATAGAAGCCGAGAGTGATTATCGTGAGCAGGCTGCAGACAAGGGTCAGTGAAACAAACTCACCAACATTTCCGTTGAAGGAAAACGGTTTTCCCCTGAAAGATATTGTGGGAAAGGCAATACGTGAAAGAACAATGGAAAATCCTGCCTGTACAAGCGAAAGAACGACAGAAAGGACAAGCATGAATAAAACCGAACTGAGCAAAATGCCCGGATCCATTATGCCGGACATCGACTTGGAGGCGGTTTGAAGGGGGATCATGATGACTATCGTCAGGAAAAGAAATCCTAAAAAGGGCTTCCACCAATGATGTCCGGTCAGGGAACATGAAATCGGTTCTTTCATACAAATAACTCCTGTTTAATTTTGTCTCACTATATCATTTCTTCCCGGTTCTGTGTGCTATTTTACTTGCCTGTCTGGACGTTTTCGGTGAAAATAATCGTACAATGAATGAACACTACAAGTTTCCATTAAACAAATATCTTTCACCCCATGACCGAGCCCTTGTCCGGGACAACCTGGTAATAACCGAGTCCCCTGCCGGAACGGTTATTTTTGACGCAACAACCTGTAAGGGAATTCTTGCCGTTGTCCGGGGGGTAATCCGTGTGTATATTCTTTCCGAAACGGGCAGAGAAATTACCCTGTATCGGCTTTTTGAAAACGACATCTGCACCTTGTCTGTTTCCTGCATTATGGGAAAGCTTCCCATGCAGGCAATGATAAAGGCTGATACTGACTGTACTATTGCAAGCCTGAGTAATGATGTTTTTTCCGGAATCCATGAGCGAACTCCCGCTGTTCAAACCTATCTTCTTGAACAGATGAACGAACGGCTCGGGGATGTTATATGGGTTGTTGAACAGGTTGCCTTTCATGGAATGGATCGCAGAATTGGACGGTTTCTGCTTGAACAGCCGAGTACCGTTATCTATGCAACCCATGAGGAAATAGCCTTTGAACTGGGGACTGCCCGGGAAGTAGTGAGCAGGATGCTCAAGTACTTCGAAAAAAACGGGTACATAACGCTTTCCCGGGGCAAATTGAAAATAATCGATCCGGAGGGCTTGAAAAAAAGTCTTGGCGGTCTTGAAGGTGGCGGTCGTGGATAAACGGATCGATGTGCTTTCGACAGGAGAGATTCTTATTGATTTTACCTCCAGCGGGCATTCTTCTTCCGGCGAAATGTTGTATGAGAGAAATCCCGGTGGTGCACCGGCAAATGTCGCGGTAGCCGTAGCACGGCTTGGAGGTTCAGCCGCGTTTATCGGCAAGGTTGGTTCTGATTCCTTTGGTCGGTATCTGGAAAAGACGCTGGCCGCTTCGGGGGTTGAAACAGGAGGGCTGCGTGTTTCTCCTGATCAACATACCACACTGGCTTTTGTTTCCCTTACCGAAACAGGCGAACGTGATTTTACTTTTTGTCGGAATCCCGGTGCGGACTGTTTGCTTTCACCCGAAGAACTCGACCTTTCACTCGTCCGTTCCTGCCGGATTATTCATGCTGGATCGCTCT
>CAZVEL010000096.1:0-7315 GCA_964626305.1 uncultured Treponema sp.
AATGGTCTACGGTGCCGGAGTTATGATTGATTTTGTCAGTTTTTTCAGTTTTCTCGGAGGGCTTCAGCTCAAGGGTGCCAATCCACGAATGAGTATCGGTGGTGAGGTAAATGTTGGCGACATGCAGTTTAATATCAACTACACCCTGGATCTGACAACGCAGGCAGCATTGTTCAACCGCATCAGCCTGGCAGCAAAGCTTAATCTGGGAGACAAGGGCCGGGCAGAGCGGGCGCGAAAGGTTGAAGAGCTGTACATTGAAGGATTGAAGCAGTATGCACGAGGTGATCTTGAATCGGCCATCGCAGTCTGGAACGAATCTCTCGCACTCGACAAGCGGTTTGATCCCGCTATTGAAGGAATAGAAACAGCAACTATAACCCTGTCCCTGCAGAAAAAAATCGAAGAAATCCAGCAGATCGAATAGCGGCAGTTCTTACTTCCGTTTGCTGTACACGCGGTAGTTTATTTCCGGAAAGAAATTGTCCCGTTTTTCCGTGCGGGTAAGCCATTCGGTGCTGATAAAATTCGATCCAAGCGATTCATACACCACGGTGAATGAGCGGATGCTTTCTTCAAAGCGTTCACGGGCATAACTGCCCTGATCCTGCCGATTCATCATCAGGAACCAGTCCATCGACTGGGAAAGCAACAGTTCCCGCGCAGCCATGTTCAGGGCCCGTTCCTTGAGACTGTCATCATCGGGAAAACGTTCAGCGAGATCAATCATACGCAGGGTTGCCTTGCGGACAAAGGGATACATCCAGTCATTGCTGCTGTTCAACACGTCCTCGGCATAGCCCCCGGTCAGCCAGGAAGAATAATAGGGCGTGCATATATGTTCAGCTTCCTGTACACGCAGGCGGGCGGATGGCAGGGAAAGGGCGACATCTCCGATATCGGCAATGTAATGTGCAAGTTTTTCAAACCACTGTACCCCTTCATGCCATTCTTGGCCCAAAAAAGACGCTGGAAGCGCCAGAATGTCCGTAACCGGGGCCTCATCGAGCGCTTTTGATGCTCTCTTCAACACGGTGAGACGATCATGAACAAAGGTCTTCACATCATTATCCAGGCACGCTTCAGCTTCTTCCACCTTGTACAGGGCCGGTCCGCTGTCACCGTTTTTTCCCCGGGCATGGTAGCAGTACCCGGTTTTCCGGCGTCCAAGTTCCACGGAGAAAAGTGTTGAAAGGAGCTGTTCATCGTACTCAAAGCCGATATCCCGTTCTACGTCCATATAGGCATCCCTGCAGGCGATGCCGTCTTCTTCGGTAAGTGCAGCACATGCAAGCGTATCGCGTGCAAAGACAGACAGGCCGTTTTCGCAAATAGCCGGAGCAAAGATACCGGTTTTCGGCGGCGGATCGGCAAAGAGGAGTGCGTGCGAATCAACGAGTGTATACATGAATCCGTATGATTTGAGTATTTTCTCGAGACCGTCTTTCCAGGCCATGGCAGGAAGCCAGAATCCCGCGGGAACCGAAGTAAAGTGCTTGCGGTATATGATGAGCCCGGTTTCGATCTGCGCATTTATGGCCTCGGGAATATCCACATACAGGGGCAGAAAACAGGGGGTTGCCGTAGTCGCGAGTATTTCCAGATACCCGTGAGTAGCAAAATAGTCGAATTTTTTCAGAATATTTTTTTCATAGATTTCTACGTACTCATGCCGGTTCAGTTTTTGCTTTTCAAGCTGCTTCTCAATAACGGTTCGACGTACGGCATCCGAACTGTTCCGTTCAAGTTCCGCTTCGCCGAACTCAATTGTCCGGTCAAGAAAATCAAGATATCGTTGCTGTAAAAGGGGATCCGCAAGCATCTCGCAAAGCAGTGGCGAAAAGGCTATGGCAAGCTTGAAGGGAACCCCTCCGGTTTCCAGCATGGTACAGGAGCGCAGCAGCGGCAGATAGGTTTCCGAAAGAGCAGTGAAAAGCACGGATTCTTCCAGCCTGCCCGGTTCATCCGGGTGGCGGACAAAGGGCAGCTGTGCGTCCAGAACAAAAACCAATGCTGTATCATGCATAATGTTAACCCCGATTCATCAATCAAAAGACTGACGGTGATTTCTGAAATGTGTTTTTCGCAATTCAGAAAGTCCCGACAGCTCGAGCAAGGGCGGATTCCGCCGGCGTACACTGCTCTTGCAACCGATCGTATTACCAGGCTTTATTCCTTTCACAGCGGACGCGGCCAGAATACGGTCCTGTTCTCCAGTGTTGCGGCAGTACAGGTCAACACGACAAAAATTGCGGTAATCCGCCAGGTGAACATACCACTTGCGGTCATTGGCACCCACGTCAATATCAAAAAAGTCGGTGAGTTTTGTGGGATCTTCACGGGAAAAGGTATTAACCCGGAGGAAAAAGTTTTCGAACCCGGTATGCGCTACGAGATTCGTGAACTGAATGGTATGAAAATCCCAGTAGACAAAAATCCATGCCGGATCGCGAATCATGGCAGTTATGCGCGTTTCATTGTAGGTCTCGGGAAGGCCCTCTTGCGGATCCGGCATAACCGCATCGGCAAGACCGGGCATATGACCGGAAAAATGTTCATTTTCTTCAGCCAGCTCCAGTAACTCGCCGATAAGTAAACGACGGTTGAGACCTTCAGGAATATCAACGCCGTAATCGTCGGCCAGAAGCAGAAGGTCGTTGGTGGACAAGCTTTCAAGGTTTGCTTTGGTCAGTGGTACACTATCCATACGTATGGCCGTATGATGGACAAAACAGGATATTATGTCAAGGCTTCACCGTGCCGGGAAGGAGAGAACGGCGGCACAGTCTTCCATATGTGATGGCAGCGGAATTGTAAACCGTTCAGGAATCCCTAATCCGTGAGGAAGCAGAAGCTCCGTTGCGGCAAGCTGCAGTTTCCGGATTCCATGCTCCCGGCGGATATGACGGTTCAAGGGAAAATCCCCGTACTTGTCGTCTGCCAGTATGGGAAAGCCGGTAGATGCGAAATGAATTCGTATCTGGTGTGTTCTGCCGGTACCGAGTTCCGCATGAAGCATGGAATATCCTTCCACAGAGGCGAGAAGCCGATACGAGGTTTGCGCCGGCTTCCGCTCCCCGCCTTTTCCTACCGGAACCGTGATTACTCCCGTATCCCGGGGAGGTGTTCCGGAGCAGATCGCGGTGTACCGCTTGGTGACGTCTTTTGTGGCCAGGGCCCGGGTAAGCCGTGATGCCATGGCAGCGTTACGGGCAACCAGCAGGATTCCGGCGGTATCCCGGTCGAGGCGGTGCACCGGAAATACGGGCGCACCGGTTTGACGGGCAAGAATGTCGGTAATACATACGGAAATACCGGCTCCGCCCTGTACCGGAATGCCGCTTGGTTTGTTTACTACGAGTAGGTTGGTATCCTCAAAGAGCACCGGAATTTCTTTCATGAGAGGTAGTGTACAATGATCGTTAAAAAAAATCTTCCTGTGCTGTATTTCGCAGCGCTTTTTTTCCTGCTGCTCGGCCCCCCTGTCGCTCTTTCAGCGGAAATTCTCGTTTCGGATCAGTGGAGATACGCCATCGATCTTCCTGAGGGGTATGTTCTTGAGGAAAAATCCGGGTCGGAGCGGTATCGCTTTTCCCACGAAATCTTCCCGGTTACCCTGCAGGTTGCACTTTATGAGCGGATGCAGTTTACCACAGCAGAGCAAACACTGAACCATATCACCGATCAATACGAATCCGAAGGTCCTGAAGCTCCGTTTACCTGGCGATTCCGTGAAGCCGCGATAGCCCAGCTCAAATTTCCCGGTGGAGCAGGATGGGCACTCAGCATTGAACTTGCCGAAGAACGCGGTTGGCTCGTTTTCGCTGTTCACACTGCGGAAGACAAAGCCGTCGCCATGGAAGCGGTAATGATTTCGACACTGGACAGCGTCGCAACCGACCGTGCCTCCTGGAGAGAACCGGGACCCATGACCACTTTTGCCTGGTTTCCTGAAGCGGAAACAGCAGGGACGGTAGCCTGTGGAGAAAGAACCCGTATGGTCCCCTTCAACTCAGTTGATCAGGAAGCAAATCAGGCCATCGTTGACCGGGAGTTTTCCCTCCTCACCGCATATCTGAACACACCACAGGTATATCCGGCATGGAATCGGTATTACCGCATGATTTATCGGGATGCCTGGAAACGTATTGAGCGCGCGGCCTTTGTCATGGAATCGTGTTTGCCTGAATCGGCAGAAGGGAAAACAGCGGAAATTCTGTCCTGGACCCAGGAGTTCACGTATGAACGGAACCGGGATGGGGCCGACTTCATGAATCTTCCGCAGGCCTTCCTTACGAGAACAGGAGATTGCGACAGCCGCGCACTTCTCATGGTGTTGTTATTGAAACAGATGGGTGTTGATGCGGTACTGCTCGTTTCACCGGAATTCAGTCACGCCCTTGCCGCGGTTGATTGCCCCGGCGAGGGTGCGCGTTTTTCGTTCAATGGAAAAGACTACCTGATCGCAGACACAACCGCCAAAGTTGCACCCGGAATGATAGCGAGCGACATGGCGGACCCGGAGAAATGGTTTGCCGTCAGTTTCCCCGATCCGGCCCTCCCCTGACCTTACTCCGGGGAAACCAGAAGATTATACGCGTCCATGGGAATCTGTGCAGCCAGAAGGCCTTCACGAAGATCGGCATTCTTGAGTCGGGTACTGAAAAAGGACAGCGTCTGAAGATAATAGGCGTGTTGATTGTATGCCGCGGCTATCATAAACAAAAGACGGACCGGTACATCGTCAATAGTCTGAAAATCAATGATATCATGCCGGCATAGACCGACAGCCATAACGAGATCGGTAACCGATGAAAGACGGACATGGGGTATGGCAATACCACGGCCAATCGCGGTGGACATGAGTTCTTCGCGCTTGAGTATTTCTACCGAAAGCTCATTGCGGTTCTTGATCTGGGGCGCGGTTCCGAGTGTTTCGGCAAGCGCCACAAGCGCATCATGCTTGGTCGCATGATCAAGAATCACTATCCGGTCGGGAGACAGGATGTTTTGAACCTGTACATGCGGATTCGCCTGATGAGACCGGACGGAACAGGTGAGCCGTTCATTGACCCATTTTTCAATCTCGTCTTTTTTAAAACGCCAGACGGTACCGATTTTCCCCGCCGGTATTTCACCTTTTTGTGCCCAGTCATATACGGTCCGTTCAGAAACACGCAGGTATTTGGCCACTTCTTCAATGGTAAGTATATCGTCAGACAAGTTTTTGCTCTCCTGTTCTTTGTTTGACACTATCTTGCATCATACCGTATCATATGTCAAGCATTATCATCATTAGCAAGTTCATGAAGAGCATCATGGGGGAAAAGGATTCCAACCGTGGTATGCACGGCCCGTGCATAATCCGGTCCGAAAACGACCGGCGTTTCCGGGGACATGAATTCAGAAAGTACCTGGCGGCAGGCACCACAGGGACTTACGGGATAGTCCGAATCGGGGGTTGCAACGGCGATAGCCGAAAATGTGCGATTCCCGGCGGAAACCGCTGTATACACGGCGCTCCGCTCCGCACAATTCGTTAAACCGAACGAACGGTTTTCCACATTTACTCCGGTTACCACGGATCCGTTTTCAACAAGGAGTGCCGCACCGACCCGGAAACGGGAATAAGGAGCATATGCATTCCCTGCAGCTTCAAGCGCCAAAGCGAAGAGAGCCTTCTCTTCTATTGCATTTTCCATACAGCTATTATACCATTGTAACCCATGAACATCAAAGGAAATATCAAGTACCTCCTCGCGGGAACCATCTTTTTTCTGCTTGTCTATCTCCTCCTCGCGGCTGTTCCCCTGGGCCAGGATTTTTATTTTGAGCCGTCATGGGTTCGCATTCTGCCGGATAATCAGGAAGAGCAGATTCCTGCTGCGCAGAGTCTTCAGGAGACGGAGGCGGAACCTTTTATACTCGGTACGTCCTTTGGATACTTTACCGGAGACGGGACACTTCTTTTTACCGGTTCCACGGATAACCGCATCGCAATCTCTCCGATTGGATGGGCGCTATATCCGCACAATGCAACCGAAACGACCATTACCCTTGCCGTAGATGGTACCCGGATAACGATTCCCGAACCCGGGTATGTTCACCTGCAACATGACCGTATATATCTTTTTCATCCGGGCGGGAACCGGGTAAGCCACTATTCTTCTGACGGAGCACGATTGTGGACCCGGGCGAACAGTGCCCCCATAACAGCATTTAACACCTCCAGGTCAGGAGCGGTAATCGGGTATGCGGACGGTAACCTTTCTGCAGTAGATTCGGACGGTTCACTTCTTTCCTCTTTTAATCCCGGAGGAAGTGATCACGAAATAATCCTTGGCGCAGCCATTTCAGACGACGGATCGTTCATTGCCTGTGTAAGCGGTATTGAGCGCCAGCGTTTTATCGTGGCCCGCCGCATGGGGAATCAGTACCGAATAGTATTTCACAGCTATCTTGACGGAAACCTGCGCAGAGGAGCTTATGTCAGCTTTGAGAAGAGCGGGCGGCACATCTTCTTTGAAACATCTTCGGGGCTAGGTGTCTTTGACAGTGTAACCATGAAATCACGCAGCATACCGGTTAGGGGCAGAATAATCGCTACCGGCGGAGGACAGGAAAATTCGTTCTTTACCGTACTCACCCGGAACGGAAACCGTTTCACCCTCTCAGCTCTTGAACATCCGGATCATCTTGTTGCCAGAACTGAATTTACCGGGCGACATGCCTTTCTTCGTCAACATGGCTCAACACTCTTTCTCGGTGTTGATAACCGTATTGCCAGAATTGATATCAGGGGGTTTGAATGATCTTCAAGAAATCCGCAGCCATGATTCTCAGTTGCGCTACCCTCGTCGCCCTTACTGCGTTTGAATGGCCCGTTTCGGAAATAAGTCCTTCCTCGTTCTTCGGTCAAAAATCGAAAGATTCCATCGAGAGCGGTATTGTACTGGAAAACACTGACATTATACGAGCGGCCGGGAACGGTACTGTACTGATGACCCTGGATGCGAACACCTCAAACTTTCCCTGCGCACTGGGGAATACCGCCATCATTGCCCATGACGAAGGTCTTGTAACCATATATGGCAATCTTGCCACACTGGATCGCCTTGAACAGAGGACAGTGGTTGAAACCGGAACCATTCTTGGAGAAGCCGGTGCCAGCGCCTGTACACGGGAAAAAAATACCATTTTTCAGGTAATGGACCAGACACGGCAGCTCTACATTAATCCTCTGCTGCTGCTTCCAGCCCGGGCCGACACCCGTCGGCCGGTAATAAAGGGAGCAATCCTGACCGGCGGAAACGGC
>CAZVEL010000097.1:0-1731 GCA_964626305.1 uncultured Treponema sp.
AGTATGCATCACGGTTGAGATAATCGAGTTTGTCCGGATCAAGCACACCCGACAATATGCGGGCAAAAAAGTCCGTCTCCTCATTTCCGTGACCGAGACCGAGTATTATGGCGGCGGTCATCTCCGGATCGCCTCCAAAGGCCGCTATGCAGCTATCAAGAGGATTTTGTCGGACGATTCCGGCAGTCAGGGTTTCATGGTCCAGGAGGGGCAGTTCTTTGAGCGCATGGGTGAAGGGAAAATGACCCAGGTCATGGAGGAGGGCGGCCGCAAGAAATGACGCGCATCCCGATTTGGTCGTCCATTGGTCAGCGCCGGTTTCAAGCAGTATCGAAAGCATCCGCTTGGCAAGATGAAAAACGCCGAATGAATGTGAAGCCCGGGAATGTGTCGCCCCCGGATAAACATATTCGGCGGGTCCGAGCTGCTTGATGCGGTACAGGCGGGAAAACGGTTCTGTACGGGTAATGGCTTCCAGTTCGGGAGTTATCCAGATATGTTTCCATACCGGATCCCGCACTGCTACGTTCCAGCGGGATCCGTTTTCCGTATTTTCCATGGACTTCGTTTACTGGCCTCCCTTACGGGTCCAGGCGGCAAGTCCCCCGGCGAGAAGGACCTTGCGCGTTCGTTCGTCGAGGTCATTTACCGCTTCGAAGGAAAGGCCATCCCGGTTTCGAACCAGGGTGAAGGATGTACCATTTTCAAGCGCCGTATGAATACCGGAAAGTGTCAGTTCATCATTCATTTCCAGCTTGTCGTAGAGATCAGGATCCGCAAGAACGAGTGGCAGAATACCATAGTTAACGAGATTTGCCTTGTGAATGCGGGCGAATGATTTGACAATGACTACACGGACACCGAGATACATAGGTGCGAGGGCCGCGTGCTCACGAGATGAGCCCTGCCCATAGTTTTCACCGCCAAGAACCATACAGCCGGATGCTTTTTGTGCACGGTCGTAGAATCCTGTATCGAGGCGTTCAAAGGTATACCGGGATATCTCCGGAATATTCGAGCGGAGCGGAAGCACCTTCGCACCTGCCGGCATGATATCGTCTGTTGAAACATTATCGCCGGCCTTGAGCAGAATGGGAAGCGAAAGGCTATCGGGAAGTTCCGGTGTAGCGGGGCAGGGTTTGATATTCGGACCGCGGATAATTTCAACCTTCGCAGCCTCCACGGCGGCAAGGGGTGGTACGAGCATGTTGTCGTCGCGGAGTGAGCGGTATTCATCGGTTGGGTACGCAGAAAGATTCGCCGAAATGTCACTCGACGCTGTACGGGGGTCGGAGAGAACCCCGGTAATGGCCGTGAGTGCGGCGGTTTCCGGGGACACAAGATAGACTTCGGCGTCCGGTGTGCCGGAGCGGCCCTTGAAATTACGATTGAAGGTACGCACCGATACGCCGCCGGAGTTGGGCGCGAATCCCATGCCGATACAGGGACCGCAGGCACTTTCCAGAATACGGAATCCAGCTCTGATCAGTTCGCCGAGAATACCGGTTTTTTCCGCCTGCATGAGTGTTTGGCGGCTTCCGGGAGATATGCCCGCTTCCACACCCTCCGCAACATGTTTTCCCTTCACTATTGCCGCAACTGCGGCGAGATCACTCAGGGAACTGTTTGTACACGAACCGATGGCAACCTGGGTTACCTTTTTTCCCGCAAGCTGTGAAATGGGAGCGACTGCGTCGGGCGAATGGGGTTGTGCTGCCATGGGTTCAAGAG
>CAZVEL010000098.1:0-1852 GCA_964626305.1 uncultured Treponema sp.
CATGGATAAACAGGATTATGAAGAACAGGAGTTTGATCCCTGGATCCTTCTGGAACTTGCGGCAAACCATCCCGGTTTTGCCCGTGCCCTTTTTTCCGAACTTGATTATGAGTATTCCGGCCTGCTCGCATCCCTTTCCGAAGAGACAGTATTCAAGACAAAAATCGATGCCCGGTACCTGTCCATACCACTGGAATACTGGATATATGCGCTGGGCACACCGGAAACGATTAACGCATGGTTCCTTCAAATAGAACGAGAAGCGGTTTGCACAGAAGCCGCCCGGTCATTCGCGTTCAATCCCAGGATTACCGACTTCACAAAACTCACCCCGCACCTTGAAAACAATTACAACAAAGAGGAACTTTTCGTGCAGGCCGTGGTACACCGGAATTCACGTCTTCTTTCCTGGCTTATCAGGGAGAAAAATGTCCGTTTCTCCGACTGTACCGCCAAAAGTATTTCTTTTCCAATAGAAGAAATGATTCCCCCTTCATCCCTGCTTTTCGGTAGCGATCCGGAAATTGTCCGTCTGCTCATAGAAGCAGGCATGCCGACTGACATTGTGTTAAGAACTGACTCAAAGTTCTGGACGGTCAATCAAAAGTACGCTTCACGGCTGAACGTATTGCACAACGGCGGATATTCCATAACCAGAACGTCTATAGAACGGCCGCTGGCGGAACTTGCGGCTTTTGTGTCGGGAGTAGAAATCCTTGAGCCGCTTCTCGACGGAACGAATACCGATGTATCCCTCGTGTTTCCTGCCGCCATTGAGTCCGACCGGGCGGACGTTGTCCGGCTCCTTCACGAGCGGAATTATCCGCTTCCCGAGTTTTCGCTCTCCATGAATCCTGAAAACCCGTGGACTCTTGCCGCGGAGCACCGCTCATACCGGGTGGCTGGACTCTGGCTCACAGCAAAGAAGCCCGACCCGTGCTGCATTGATACAACCGATCTGCCGCTCGGCCTGGTGGACCTCTTTCATCGGCATGGAATCCTTGATACAAACATCGCGATCGACACCTTCACCTTTTATGCAAAATGGGGTTTTGATAACAAAGCCTTCGATCTCGTTCATGAAAACAAATCCCTGCGGGATGCGCTCGGGCAAAAACAACATCGTCTCCTTGCCATTGCCGCGGGAAGCTCACGGGAAGTCCTTGTGTCAAAACTGATTCAATCGCATCCCCGCATGATTCCGGAAGACCCGTTTGATCAGGTTGATGTATTCACGAACGCCATGAAGGGTAATCTCGTCAGTCTCATGGATATTCTCCTCGAGAAAAATCCGTCACTCATAAACGCCTGGGATCATGACGGGAAAAGTCTCCTGGCAATTGCCCTCTCCCTTGCGGACTCACACCATGTGCCGTATCTCATTATGCGGGGTGCCCGGCCGGACTTGCCGGACGGCAGAGGAGAAATAGTACTGCCGGTTATCCTGCAGATCATTCATTACTTCCCGGATCCCGACGGACTCATGCAACACATGAAAGATGCGGGTATTGATATGAAGGCAAGGAACGACGAGCAGTCCGTTTCACTTTTCAGGGCGATGAAATCAGGTGATGCAGCGGCGGCAATGGACGCACTTGCTCAAGGGGCCAACGCGAACACGCTGGTACGTATTACAACAGAAGGCGTAACACAAACCCTTCCCGCGATATACCATGCGCTTGACGAATCGTCAATCCATATGCTTTTTCATCTCCTGACCTTTGGTGCGCATCCGGATCCGAAAGCGGAAAGTCCCTACAGCCCGCTCATGCTCGCAATCAGGAATCAAAACTATACCGCGGCCCGCCTTCTGCTCTTCTTCGGTGCCAACCAACATCGCCTGCTCCCCCCA
>CAZVEL010000099.1:0-3763 GCA_964626305.1 uncultured Treponema sp.
GTAAATGAACAGATTGAGGCGGACCTTCCGGTTACAATGGAAATCATGCCCCTTGATGAGGCGAAAAAGAGTGGTGCGATGGCACTATTCGGCGACAAATATGAAGACGTCGTTAAGGTTTATTCCATAGGAACATTTTCAAAAGAGGTTTGTGGCGGCCCGCATGTTGAACGGACCGGCGTAATGGGCAAATTCATAATCAAGAAGGAACAGTCTTCGTCTGCCGGTGTTCGGCGTATACGGGCTGTACTCGAAAACAGCTGAAAGCGTAACCTCAGATAAAATATACTGTTTACTGAGAGAACACTACATGATGGAACAAAGAAGGTATTGTATGAAGCGTTTAAGTATTTTTGTGTGTCTGAATCTTTTAATAGCCGGAACTGTGATGGCACAGACTGATCTGCAGCCGATTGCAATGGTCAAGATTCAGAAAAGTGAACCGATTACACTCCGCCAGCTCAAAACGAGGGTTGAGGCTTATCAAAAAGAACTTGGACGAGTAATGACTCTTGATGAGCGGAAAAAGGTTCTCGATACGATAATCAATGAACGGCTGGTGGTTCAAGCAGCTGAAAAAGAGGGAATGCGTATTCCCGATTCTGAGGTGAACCAGAACTTTATCCAGATGATTTCCCAGCAAGTTGGTAAAAACGTTACCGAGGGGGAATTTGCACAGATGATAAAGGAACAAAGCGGGCTTTCTCTTGATGAGTATATGCGTGCGCAGAATGGCATGAGTCTGGCTGATTATAAAAGTTTTCTTCGCAGCCAGATAATAGCGCAGCGGTATGTAATGTCCAAGAATCAGGACAAGCTTAAGAATATCGCAGAACCCGGAGATGACGAGATTCGTTCTTATTATGAAATGAACAAGGAGAGTTTTGTTCAGCCGGACATGGTAAAAATCTTCCTGGTAGTTGTTCCCAAAGAAGACAATCCCGCTGCTGCCGAGAAAAAACTTCGTGAGCTTCAAAAAAAGCTCAAGGACAAGCCTGAAAACGCTGGAGAAATAAAGATTCGTTCACAGGAACAGAATTCGGGGTACCAGGCCGGTGAAATGTTTGTAAACAAGAATAATGCTGCTTCCCGTCAGCTCGGTATTTCCATGGACGCGCTTATCAAAATCTTTGGTATGAATATTGATGACGTATCTGATGTTACCGAAACTGAAAACGATTTTCAGTGTTTTCTTGTCCAGGATAAAATACCTGCCAAAATACTCGACCTCAGCGATGTTGTAAAACCGGGAACCAATGTTACACTCTATGAATATATCAAGCGTAACATGCATGCACAGTCTACAAACAAGGCAATAAACACGGCATTAACCCAGTTAATAAACAATCTGAGAGAAAAACCTGAAAACTTTGAAATCTTGCGTTCTGATGCTGAACTTGACAGCATATTGTCCTGGTAACAGAATGGCAGGAAGACGAAAAGGCAGAATAATTGCGTTCCAGGCATTATATGCCTGGGACGTGTCAAAAATTCCGGTCGAAGAGCTTCTGGAATTCGACTGGGTGGAAAAAACAAAACGCGAAAAGCTTGGCGAGGAAGGTATTATCTTTCCCCGCCTTCTTATTACTGGAGCTCTGGAACATATTGATGAAATAGACCGAAAGATACGCGAGAACCTGAATAATTGGGATTTCAACCGTTTGAATCGTGTGGATCTCGCTATCCTCCGAATGAGTGTTTATTCCCTCCTGTATCAAAAAGACATGCATCCTTCAATTATAATTGATGAAGCGGTAGATATTTGCAAGGAGTACGGATCCGATGAATCATTCCGCTTTGTAAACGCAATTCTCGACAGCATCAGGAAGAAGAACGAAGGAATTCATTGAAATGAGTTCGCCCGGCCGACTGCAATCCGGAATTATGTTTGTTCTGTTCTGCCTGTTGGTCATGGTTCATCTTCTGTCCTGTAACGCGACAAGCAGGCAAGATGCGTTTTTGTCGCGTCTTGACCGGATTGATGCTCAAATTCATTCCGGTGAAGACCAGGACGCACTGAAGCAGCTTGTACGGCTTCGGAAGAAGGCCTCCAGTGCACGACAGTGGTTATCCCTTGCAAAACGTGAACGTCAATTGAGTGCCCATGAGCAAGCAGTTGATACTCTGGCTGACGCCTTGATCGGGCTTCCGGCAAATGAGACACTTGCCGCTGTCATGACCGATACGCTCATTATTCTTGGCCGGTATGAAGAAGCTGTCGATTATGCGCGATCACTACTATCCTCTCCCTATATGTCGGTAGCGGCCCGGGCGGGAATGGAACGGCTTGTCGCTGCCGGTCCTGAAGTTCCCCTTGATCCGGCTTTTTTCAGTGCAGCATACCGGGTAAGCGATAATTCCGGGTATCTTGCCATCGCCGCCGTCTTGCATGCACAGCGCGGAGAATACCCTGAAGCATGTACATTCATACTTGCTGACCAGGACTCCGAGTACCGCTATCTGGCCGCTCTTCTATGTTATGATGCGGGGTATTATGAGAAGGTCCGGTCCCTGTACCCGGGACAGACGGATACAGGAATGTATACCGCAGAAGAATTGCTGCTGTTGTCAGACTCCCAGTACCGCCTGGGTTCTGTGGATGAAGCACGAACTATATGGCTGCATGTTCTTTCGGAGTATCCCCGGTTTTCTCCCATTCCGTACTTTAATTGTGCGAGAACGAGCTCACCTCCGGGAAGTGAAACGCATCTCCTTTCAGACTGTCTGGATATTTTCCCTTCCTTTTTTCCGGCCGTTGCACTTTATACGAATGCTGTTCGTACGGCTCCTGAATTACTTCCGGAGGATCCGGTAACCGGAGCTCTTCGTACTGCGGGATTTTCCAGCACGATAATGGACGCCCATTCCCGGGTTGAACATCCCGATCCGGAAGAAGCGTCTCGAAAACTGTCACGGGCTCTCAGCGATCCGTCTGGAGCCAATGATCCCCGTCTCCACATTGAGCGTATTCGTCTTACGCCTTATTTAAATGAAAGAACTGAGCGCACTGAAGCAATGGTCTGGAATTTGCTGGAGCAATTTCCGGATAGCGGCATAGCATATGACTACGCGCTGTGGTACTTTCTTTCCTCCGGTGCATACGATACCGCTTTTTCACTGAATACGGCCCATCCAGAAGGACCTCAATCACTGTATTCTGCCTTTGAATCAGCTCTATTGGGTGAGGCGGACCGGGCTGTTGGGTATTTTATGGAAATGGCCAATGATGAAAACCTTGCCTGGCTGGGATTGGCTAACGCAGCCCTGATTCATTGCCGGAAGGGCGATAAAGAGACTGCCCTGGATGAGCTGATTCTGGCATCATCCATGGTTCCCGACCGGAAAACAGAAAGCAGGATACAATACAGAATAGCCGTTATTCTTGAATCCATGCGTCTCGTTGATCGTGCTGAAAGTGTTTTGGGCTATGCGCTTGATCTTGATCCGGAAAACCATCTTGCCCGAGCAATGTTGAAAAATATCCGCGCGGTCCGGTAGAAAAAAAAAGGATCTGCAAACCGGTATTACCGGTGCAGATCCTGTCTACCGTACAGCGAAAGAGTAATCAGCTGATTACGGCAATAACGTCGGCAGCCTTGAGAATGAGATGATCTTCTCCGTCAATTTTGACTGCTGTTCCCGCGTATTTTTCAAACAACACCTTTTGACCTTCCGTAACCTTGATTTTTTCCTTGTCGTCGCCAATGGCAACAACAACAGCGGTCTGTGTCTTTTCCTGCGCGGTATCGGGAATGATAATTCC